>JAATVR010000140.1 GCA_014523665.1 Nitrososphaerales archaeon TH526 | reverse complement strand
TAAAACTTGGTACTTCAATATTGAATATTGTCATAAGAAATCCAGTTATCTGTAGTAGAGCTTTATCATCCATTGATATTTTGTCTTCTGGGAGATTATTTGCTGCAGGAGTAGGTCCGGGCTCACATAAAGGAGATTATGATACCACTTTTAGTTAACATAATCAATTACTGTCTTGTATGCTCTAACAATAGTCAAGTTATTGAACTAGGGTTTTATCTTGAGAACAGAAGGCGATATTTTATAGCTAACAAAAGAAGATTTAAGGTACCGAATTTCAGTCAGTAGAATACAATCGCTACACATACATAATCTAGTAATTTGATGCAATCTCTTTACTGAAAATTTCTATTTGCTCGTTAAAGTCCCATATCGGCCAAAAATGAATGCGCTTGACTCCGACATTGCAAAGTGTATCTATCTTATTTTTACAATGATCAACTGATCCAAATAGAAGTAGGTCTTCTAAATCTTCTGGTGGTCTTCCCAATGCGGGAGATAATATGTTTTTTACCATTTTGTGAACCTTTTCCTTATCATTATCGATGTATCCAAACATACTCATCATGGAATTTTGAAACGATTCGGTATCCTTACTATTGGATCTCCTGTAAGAAAGAAGAGTCTTCCATCTCTCTTTGAATTTCTCTGGTGTAATGTTATAAGCAGATGCCATCCAACCATCTCCGTACTTTGCTACTCTCTTAAGACCTGCTCTAGAACCCCAACTGCCTATATACACAGGAGGATGAGGTTTCTGAACTGGTTGTGGTTCAATAGATACGTTCTCCATTTTGTAGTGAATCCCATCGAAATTTACTAACCCCGGCGTACCGCTTTTCGTATTCCAAAATGTCTGTAATATCTGTAAAGCCTCGTCGAATCTTTTCCATCTATCTTCGTAGGGTATTCCACAAACGTCGTAGTCCTTTTTAGATGAACCAGGCCCGACGCCTGCAATGAGTCTTCCAGAAGATAATATATCTATGGTAGATAAAGTTCTGGCAGCTACTATAGGATTTCTAATAACTATGTTTAAAATGGAAGTTCCTAGTTTTATCTTACTGGTGGTTCCTGCAACTGCAGCCAACGTGGCTACAGCGTCTAACCAACTTGCGGTAAACACCACATGATCGTTTACACTTAGTGAATCATATCCTAAGTTTTCTGCCCTTTCTGCAAATGAAAGAATTTGTTCTCTTGAATGCCTATGGCTTCCATCAAATCTTATAAGAGGCAGATGTACCCCAAATGCAATTCCATTCACAAGAGTGATATCGATAGAATAGGATAAAAAGCACTTGCTTACAATGGCCTAGACTAACAACCTTGCGTTTATCTTCGCAAGTTCCCGATTGCCGGCACAGTCTTCAACCATTTCTTCGAAAATATACTTTTGCCAGCAATTACGATCGAATTCATATAGTGCCTTCTGTGTCTTTCCTGAATATGATAATTTATTCTTGATAAACTCCATATCTCTTTTCTGTAGTTTATCGTTCAAAACTTCAAATGACGAATAAATATGATTTAATATATGACGTTTTACATTGGGCTCTGTTCCGACATCACCATTGTTGAGAATAGTTGAATTGTTTCTTCGCTTATTAACTAGCCCTATAACAGAAATCATATATGATACCAAAACAAAATACTAATAGCATTGAAAATGGTATTGTGGATGGAATGAGAGGATCTACTTCTTCAAAGATTGTTTGAGATATATGTTGGCTGATGTCAATGACGAAGTTAGGCTTGAACAACCAATCATACTATATTGATTAAAACCAAGTCAAGAGAACGATTAGGGATCTGTCTGATTGTCAATTATCTCGGGTCTTTATACTTAATCACTAGTAGTATTCTGATTTCAATATATATTCCATCGATATCCTGAAAGATTAGTCTTAAAATAGTCCCTTCTGCTTTAGCTGGACTATGCAATTCATAGATTGTTTGCAGACTCATGAAAACTCATTCTATATTTTTATTGATTCCTAGGATGTCAGGCTGCTTGAATTATCAAACTTCATGTACCTCATGTACCTCACAATTGTGGTACAATAGATTCCTCAGGTTACTCAGAATAAATCCTTTCCGACGATTGGGCTGTAGGGGTGAATATCATCAGTATTAAAGAGAAAAGTCCTATACTGATAATTTATCATATGAGGTAATCCTTTTTCTTACCTCGAGTGCCCTCTGCGTCAGGTTCCATAACTTTCTTCTGTAATAATAGTAAATGTCTATTCCAGTAATTAGAACTGTTCACTAGGGAATGAATCCCAGAGGGTAAGTATTGCATAAAAATCAAGAGGCCATCACCAGATCTACTGAATTGCATATTTTTCGGCTTTCTTGTTTCCTGTAGATTGGAGTATATGCTGGCATTGAGAGGGTTTCTAGTGTATCTTAACTCATGGCTGTGGAGGGAAGAGTAAGGAAATCGAATCATCTTTAAGTATTACTATTCGCGGCCGGAGAACCAGTGGCGACATTTCTAGTGACCAGGAGTATGGGCTAGTCATAAAAATCATCGGTGGCAAGCACACCTGAAACCGTCTTTCCCGCACCATTCTTTACCTTCTGGAATTTCATCGGCAGACTGCGGATGAATCCGTGGATGTCACGGCCTCTGATCCCGACGTGCAGGTGCGGCTCGCTGCTCCCGCCGGAGTTGCCAACGACTCCCAACTGTTGGCCCGGGACGACGACGACGGGTGGATCTCCCGGCTTTGCCGGCTCTACGAGGATGGTGTCTTGTTGGAAATGCGCGTACACGTGATACCAACCGGCATCGTTTCGGATCACGACGATATTAGAATTTCCTAGCTTGTCCTGCTTGTTGCCGTTGTTATCTTCATAACCGTTGGTGACGAAAGTCACAGTCCCGGAACTCATGGAAAACACGGGCTGGCCCCAGCAGTAATAGTTGCCGTTCTCGCCCGGATCACCCGTATAGGTCTTATTGCTCGGATTGCGCACGGCCACGTCATAATGGTAGCGCTCCCAAGGGCTGGAATGCACGTTGAAACTGGTTCCGCCCAAACCATTGTCCCAATGCCAGCGGTAACTGGGATCATATACTCCATTGATGACGGGGACATCCACCGGCAGCCGGTCCATTACCGTACCTGTCACGCACCCCACAGTCAGGGTGCGTTCGTCGCCGTAGCATTCAAGATTGCCATCGCGGAATTTTACGTTGGCCTGGACTTTAAGCGTGCCCTTCGTAAAGGTGCGCGGCACTTCAAAGCCATCATAGAATTTCGGCAGCGGAGCATCGCTATCGGAAACCGGGCCGTCAAGCGGCGGCTTTATCTCCTGCCCAAGCACGTCCTGCTCGATCCTCATTTTTTTGGTGAAATAGCTCTTGTGCACAGTCACATTGTTCTGGTCTTTCAGTTTGACTTTGACGTTTGTAATGTCGAGCTTCCTGCCTGTGCCATTGATCACCTGGCCAGCCACCGTTCCCCAGTACTTTCCGTTGGTGAGCTTGATGATCTCGACCGGCGCCTGAATCCCCAGAAACACTGGCCACTTGATGGGAAGCGTCGGAGGCGTTGGGAACCCTGCCTGCGTGATGACCGCTTGCGACAGCAGGAATTGATGCTTACCGCCGGACGAAACAGCTTCGAGCAAGAAGACGCCGACCTTCCCCGGTTTATTCCAGATCGGCGTAGAGTTGTAGGCCTGTGAAGCAGCCAGCGAAAGCGGCAGGCCGAATAATGTGGGGCCGGAAGGGTTCGGGAAATTTGCCGACCACCAGCTCCAGCCGCCCTCTTCTACGGTAAACATGAAGGCGCTCTCCAAGTCTACCTGTTCGCTCACCAGATTCTGCTCGCTGAGGTTCCAGGTGATATTTTGCGTCAGGTCATCGTTGAGGGTAGCGTCCGCGCTCCCGCTCATAGTCATCAGGCTGGCAAGGTTCGGATCATCCGGCTTGGGGAATTGTTCCATCACGCTCACGAAACGATTCTTGGAGCAATAGCTCACGTCGAATCCCCAAGAGCAGAACTTGGGCGGCTCTTTGGGGAGCTCTGTCTTGCTTAATCCAATGTTCCAAAACGAAACCTGTCCCGTGACATTCCTGTACCAGACGGCGCAGAAATGCTCGCCATCACCGAGCCAGGTCTCGTTATCGAGGTTGTCAATAGAGATCAGCTGGGCAGACTCTGCGTCCAGCGTGTCAGAGATGGAGTCCTCTACCGTGTCTGGGATCCAGTCCCATTCGACTATGCCATCATCCTTGACCCAGATGGCGCAGTAACGAATGGCCGCAGTGGTGAGGGTCCCGCCGATAGTAGTCTTGTAAGCACGGATGCTGATGAGTTTCCCCTCCTCTTTTTGCAGCTTGGCATTGAGCTTACTAGGAGTCTTATCCCAGGTCCAGTTCCACTTGACTCCGGCCTTGTTCTCCACCCAAGCGGCCGCACAGAACATAGTGCGTCCTTCCTCGAAGCAGTCTAAGGCAGTGAGGCGGAATTTCTTACCTAGTGTGGTAGTGAGATCTTGCGGGGTAATATGGCCATCCCATCCTCCACCGAGGCCCTCATCCTTGACAGAGACGCCGGAATAAATTCTGGATGTGCCGTCGAGATAGCTTTTAATCGACAATAGGCGATGTTGACTGGAGCTCAATTTAGATGAAAGGTCAGAAGCGCTGAGACTCAGCCGGAACTTCCAATCCGTAGGAGGGGAAATCAGCTCTGTCATACGAGCAACGCTACATGATGGTGCGATAAAAGTTTGTCGAGTAAACAACTACCTATGTATTATATGCAACTCTACATAATACAAGAATGGGACAGTTCTTTCTTATGCAGACTTAAGTTACTCGAAAATTGGCATGGCCCTAGACTGAATCATGTCCATTGAGCCAAGCAACTCTACACATCAAATATCCCGTTTGAGAATATTTATAATCTGGCGCGCCACACAACTGTAAGAGACCGATTTTTCAGACAATATTTCTGATATGATAGAAAATCCGATCAAATCTGATTTGGATTAGGGGAGGCAAATTGTTTACTTATAACTTTGCCAACATATTGTACAAGTATTGGTTTTTTGCCTTCAATTTCTCTAGACTTATCGGTATATAACCACCTTTCTGCAGATAATCCTATAGTCAGGACTAAAATCTAGTTGTCTTGACACGTGACATCTTTCGAATCAATTCCTGATTACTTAAGCAGTAGCCACAGAACTTTTCCTAATATTAATAAGGGAAGGCGCCAGAATGCACCATACCACAACTGTTCTGAAGTCATATATAGGAGTCTGAAATAGTTTTTCGATCTACCCGATCGTAAATGAATTGATCCAATTTGGGGGGGCGCCTGCGACTTACACCATCATACGATTCTGTTGCAGGATTATCCAGCAACCAAATATCATAATTAGATTATCCATTGTAATAGATAATGGGTTCAAGCGTGACTGTAAGCATTGGAGCATAATAAAATCGATAATGCATGTATTGGTTGTGGTACTATAATCTGTTCGATTTGTTTATAAGAACCCTATAATTGCAATTGTAATAATAAGGAAAAATGCTGTACCTAATAGATAAAAGTAATTGATATAGTACCACATTTAAGTATCAATTTAATTGGGGCTACTCTTATCTATAAAATGGCATTTTGATGTGTGCTTGATAATAGACACTTAAACTTTTATTATCGTTGGCTTTGTATCAAAGCGTTAGGCTATAAATCTGATATCTCATATTGGAAAAGGCTTTTAATGTGATATACTTCATATCGTTATTAGAAAATACTCTCTTCCAAAATGATTATGGCTGACTTTAGATCACTGTAGATATTACAAGCTCCGCAGTCCTTTTAATGATAATACCGTCTTTTAAAAATCAATATCATCAGCAAAAATATTGGCAAAAAGCTTTAGCTCGCCTGATGAGGTAAGGACATTTGAAAAGGAAAAGTGGAGATTGTAAAGTTTCCTGATAGTATAGAGATAAACTGCAAATTAAAATTTGTCTTATTTGTAAAGTGGTGAAACAATTGGATAATGATGACTTATAGTAGTGTATTAGATCTCCTCTTGCAAGATCGAATACTGATTAAATCCCATGCTGACTCGTCAGTCTAAAGAAGGATTATTCCCAGCAAATATGAGGCTAACAAAAATCCCTCGTTTCAATTAGGATGGTTTCATGTCTTACTTTTTCTTTCACCGCTAATTATCGGCATTTATGCTGCAAGCATCGGATTCTTCAATGACACTACATGGATCTACCTCTTTATTTTTGGTAGCTTTATATTATTCACGTTAAAAATAGCTACTTCTTCAGAGTCTATGATGACGGATTCGATACTGCAGAAAATAATAAGCTTGTTGATCGTAGGAATTATCATTCATGATGCAGTTTACATCGGAGGATCTTTGGATAGCTGGTATCTGGGGATGTGTACTTATGTGTTGCTGGTTCCTACGATACTATTGGGTAAGAGGTTTTATGCTACTGAGGTTGCAGGGATTATAGACAAGGCAGGCAAAGACGTCACTCGATGGGAAACAGGACAGAGAGTAGCTGTTGGCTGGCATGAAGGTCATTATGGTCATTGCGTCTCTTGCAGGCGCGGAGATTTTGCTACTTGTAGATACGCCCAAGTACCAGGAATTTCATACGATGGAGGCTTCGCAGATTATATGATTGCACCTATCGAGATTTTAGCATTAATCCCTGAGCAGCTTTCAGCTGTAGAAGCTGCGCCTCTTATGTGGGGCTACTCACTGGTGGAACGATTGGCTTTGACATTTCATATAATTCGACACTCATGAATTGCATTCCCTCATGCACCGTTGAACTCCGTCTGTAGTTAGCATTATTTCAGCTCCGTTCTCTCGTTTAACATATTCATTTAATATTGCATCTTCAACTAGGTTGTCTGTAGCCTCTTGTTCAGCCCCACGCCAGTATCCATCTCTTTGAATACCTTATCAGCATCTACTGGTTTATCCATAAGTCCTCGTGCTAACTTATAGAGTGAACATAAAAACCGACGTCTGTACATATTAAGTTCAGATGGACCTAATAAAGTCAAATTCTTGGTACTAATGCATATATATGGTTTTTCTGCGAATTTAATTTTTCTTTCTTTTGTCACTAGGTGGAGTAACAGGGGCCCCCTGAACGTGAAAGGGTCAAAATATCTCTAATGAAATGGCTAGTTTGGTTGAAATGTATGAACGAGTCTCAATCTTTACTCAAATGGATAAGGAAGAAGATGCTAAAGGCTTTGTTACATTGATAAATAAGTTTAGCATAGCCCCTAGGGAGATTGATGAGTTTCTGAAGGGATGGGCAACTGAAGCCGAAAAATTCAAGCAGCAACTAGGTTATATCTCTACCCAACTACATCGAACCATCGGAGCACATAACGATCCGTAATCTTTGCTCCATCTCTGAGAAACTGATTGAACGCTAGGGAATAGTTTGTCTTTGTGTTTCTCCAATAGTTATAGTATCACCATCCGAGAAAGGAAAGTCAGGATGACCATTTCCATCCGCATCACAATTTGTCAGTAACATTTTTCTCTTTATAATTATCAGGGAGTGTCTTGTTGATATTATATGGAATTTTTTGATAACCACTATGTCCAAGAGCATAATCAGTTTCAAAGGAAGGATAAATTTGAGACAGAGGATATGGAAAATTGAAATTTCGCTCAAGCAAATTATTATTATTACTGAACAAATTGGTGAAACTAGACTGCTACCTATAAGAGGTTATGACCAATCAAAGATTCTTTGGAAATTCGTAATTGCATAATGATAGTCTGAAAGAATCGAGTGTGTCTGGATGGGATGTTTGTTGTTTGTCAAGCTTTCAGTCATTTATTACTTCCGCAGTCAGCGTGGAGGTACTTTCTGAACCTACCTAATTAACCGTCTCAAACTCCGCTGCCTATAAGATCCTGATATCCCACCTCAAGTTTGCCTTTACCAAACTTCCTGAGCTCCAAGATCTTTGATTCTTCATCATTTTGTTTTTCTCTTATAATTTCATATAACTCAAATTTATCGGGTCCTGGGTTGATACTATTTTTAGTTTTAGCAACGAAAATAAGGACTTCCTTTTTCTCATGACTTGAGAGTTTGACTATGTCACCATGTCGATAATTCGCTGATATGCGTTGTTGAATTTCAAGATTCTTTGGTGTCCAAGTTTCACCTACCATTACATAGTAGTCAGAATTGTATTTAGAAACAAGAATTCTAACCTTTTCGTCTGTTAAAAATACGTCATTTTCGAACTTATTTATAGGGATTATTGAAGTTGTCTTGTTATGTAAACTAAATAGAATGAGGCGAACGGGGTAAATGCTTTCTCTGACTTGAAGTCGGATTTTCTTTTCCGTATCTACAACTTTGTTATAGAAGTCTCCGAAGTCCTTTACATCTGGCATGGAGGAGGTTAATATTACATCATGTTTTAGGCTTTTATCGATCTCTTGCTTGAGATCCCTTTCCAATTCTCCTAGGGTATAATTTATTAAGTGGATTGCATCGTCTTGCAATTTACACCAGATTGTTTGTCTAGCATAAACATCTGATGCAGCCGATAACTTTTTGAAGTCGTCCATGAATTCTCTGAATCTATTATATGTGTATGCAACATAGTCTACAGGAACAAAGAATTGTTTCGATATTACATCCTCCTTTGTTTGAACTTTATATCAGACTTCAAGCTGACAATAGTAACAATAGGACGAGAAGTGCACGACAGATAGAAAATCGTACACGGGTTGAGGAAGATCAGTACTTTGGCTCCCCAGCTATCAGTCAACTCAAAAAAGTAAGACTGTATGATGGCATCAGGATGTAACGCAGGTTGAAAAATGTGGGACCAAGTTCGGATGTGAGAAGAAATGGCATTTCTTCAACGTAGCTCTGAATTAAAGTAACGTACTTCTTAATCCACTTATACACAGTGACATGGCTTATGTTAATTCCACGTAGCTTCAAGAATCACATAACATTACGGAAAGACTCGCCAGTGATTCATTTGGCAACATTCTCAACTCTAGTTCTTTCATTTCTATGGTTACTTTATACCTACAAGCCTGAGGGATATAAAATCCTGATACTATCTACTAATCAATAAAATACTTTTTGACTGCAATATCAATGGTGTACTGGAACAGAAGCGTCAAGATAATAATATACGCTTCTTAATTGACATTTACGAGAAAAAATCAATCCTGAATAATCCTGACTGTTAGACATAATATCTGCTTTATATATCTACGTGACCGCTACTTTTAACAACAGAACCATCTGATATTCACGGCGTGGCTTGTCTACTAAACAATAGCTTAAATTCTTCGTTTTCTTTTATAGAGTTAAAAGCTTCGTCTTTTTTTACCAATTCGATACAACTTTCGTCGAGTGTTATAGCCATTTTAAGATCATCAAGACATTCATCTATCTGGTTTATTCTACATCTCGAACATGCTCTATTATAGTATGCATCAGCGTACTTCCCATGGATCTTGAGAGCTCTATCATAACATTCTATAGCTTCTTCGTACTTGCCCAGACTGCCAAGAGCAAGACCTTTGTTGTTCCACGCTAAAGCAAATTTCTCATCAATCTTTATAGCTTCATCATAACATATTATAGCTTCATCGTACTTGCCCAGACTGCCAAGAGCAACACCTTTGTTGTTCCATAGATCTGGAATGGTACCATCAATTTTTATAGCTACATCGTAAGACTCTATAGCTTCATCGTACTTGCTCAAGTTATAAAGAGCAAGACCTTTGTTGTTCCATAGATCAGGAATGGTACCATCAATTTTTATAGCTACATCGTAAGACTCTATAGCTTCATCGTACTTCCCTAATTCTTCAAGAGCTAAACCCTTGTTGGATAATGCTTCAACAAACTTTGGATTTATCTCCAACGCCTTATCGTAGCTTTGTATAGCCTGTTCTAAGTTCCCTAATCCCTGAAGAGCTGAGCCTTCGTTGTACAGTGCCTGAGGAAAACCAGAACTAAGATCTAAAGCCTTGCCAGAGGCACCCAGAGCTTCATTGTACCTCCCTAAAATATTAAGAGCTAGGGCTTTATTATTCCATATCTGAGGAATATTTGGATTTATCTCCAGAGCCTTGTCAATAAAACCTATAGCTTGGTCAGCTCTCCCCAAATTAATAAGGGCTAAACCCTTGTTGGATAATGCTTCAACAAACTTTGGATTTATCTCCAGAGCCTTGTCAATAAAACCTATAGCTTGGTCAGCTCTCCCCAAGTTTAAAACAACTAAACCCTTACCTGACCATGCATCTTCATTATTGGAATCAATCCCCATAGATGTGTCGTAAGATTTCAATGCCTCATTATATCTTCCTAGATAGGAAAGAGCTGTCCCTTTCGCAGACCAAGCTATTGAATATTTAGGATCTATTTCTATAGCCTCATCATAGCAACTGATAGATTCCTCAGACTTTCCTGACTTAGTAAGGACTAAACCTTTGTTGTACCAGGCAAACGCATCATTAGGATGTATCTCTATTGCTTCATCAAAGGATTTTATTGCATCCTCATAATTTCCTGAATCACTATAAACTAGTCCTTTGATATACCAAGCACCAAAATAATCAGGCCTTATTTTTGATGCCTTATCAAAACACTTGATAGCTTCATTAATATTCCCTTGTTCAGCTAACTCGTATCCTTTTATAGTTAACTGCTTGACATCTGGATCTTTTTGCTCGTCAAGCCTAAGAACTTTCTGCTCAAGAGCATGCAATATCCTTGATCGATCATCAGGAGTGTTTGATATTCCTACGAAACCTAACCCTTCGGCGAAGGATGGATTCTTCTTTTCAATATTTGATACGTATGCACGAACGCCTTCCTCTTCATCTTGGACCCTGTTGCGTAGTCCGTAACCAAGACCAAATGCAAAATTCCTGTAGGCCTCTACCTTTTCCCATATTAATTCGTCAGTTTCTGTTATTTTCAATGAAAGGTTTTTAGCGGTACCGTAACCAAAGTTAATTGCAAATTCTGTACTTTTTTCAGCTAAATCCCAAATATTAATCTGAAATCTTTTGTTAAAGTACGTTCTAGACAAGCCTAATCCCAGACCAAGACCAGCTGCAAACTCGCCGTTCTTCTCAGCAATATCTAATACTTTTTGCTGAAGCTTTTTGTTCAGGTTTGCTCCAGACAAGCCTAGTCCCTTACCAAGACCAGCTGCAAACTCGCCGTTCTTCTCAGCAATATCTAATACTTTTTGCTGAAGCTTCTTATTACTTATTAATGGAAAGCTATCATAAAAACTGCTGCCAAAGATGTATGCAAATTTCCTATCTTTCTCACTCAACTCCATTATTTTTTCCTGCATGACTTTGTCCGCTTGAGACAAGAAATAGGGAGCAAGAAATTCTGCTAATCTATATGCAAATTTGCCATTTTTCTGGGCTATCTCCAATATCTTTTCCTGAATCTCCTTGTCCGTTATTGATGACAAGTCTATTTGCAAACCGGTTCCAAACTCACTGTTGTTCTGAGCCATTTCCAATATCATTTCCTGAATCCCCTTATCTGTGATTGACCCAAATTCGTGTCCTAAGTGGTCAGCTAATCTATATGCAAATTTGCCATTTTTCTGGGCTATCTCCAATATCTTTTCCTGAATCTCTTTATCTGCTATCGACGAAAATTTAAAAAACGTGGAGTCAGCCACTAATCTATACGCAAATTTACCATTTTTCTGGGCTATCTCCAATATCTTTTCCTGAATCTCTTTATCTGCTATCGACGAAAAATTCAGACCTAGACTACCTGCCAAGCTACATGCAAACCTGCTATTATTCTCAACTAGGTCCCATATCTTTTCCTGAATATCATCATCTAATAACCAAAACTTTTCGCCAAGACCAAACCCCAGGCTTGAGGCGAAGCTCTTGTTGATATCGACTATCTCCAATATCTTTTCCTTCATCTCTTTACTTCTAATTATTTCAAAGCCTCCTCCTATTTTCATGCCAAACCCATAAGCAAACTTACCATTTCTCTGAGCAATCTCCAATATCTTATCCTGCATTTCCTTATCTTTTATCAAAGGAAAGCTTGTTCCTAGACTTCCCCCTAACACATCAGCATTCTTGCTATCTTCCTCGAATCGCAATATCTTATCCTGCAACTTCTTATCTTTCACGGATGGAAAACTGACACCAACATGATCAAAAAATCCATAAGCAAACTCACTGTTTTTTTCAACTAGGTCCCATATCTTTTCCTGCTTTTTTTTGTCTACTATCGATGAAATATTTTCACCTATGTTCAGTCCTACGCCATAAGCAAACTCACTGTTTTTCTCAGCTATCTCCAATATCTTTTCCTGAATATCATCTTGTAATAACCAAAACTTTTCGCCAAGACCAAGCCCAAGGCTAGATGCAAGCTCTTTATTCTTTTCTATCATTTCAAATGCCCACTTTATCATCCTTCGGCGAAGCAATTCATCCTTTATGAATCCAAAGTTTTCGCCTAACTTTGTATTAAGAAGATGTTGTGACTTCGTCTGTAGTGTTTCAAGATAGAACGATGGAGCCGACTCCAGCATTAATCCCTCGATCCATTTTTTGTATGCAGAGCCATGGTACTGCAATAATTCACTGTTTTTCTCAGCTAACTCCAATATCTTTTCCTGAATCTCTTTATCTTTGATGTATGCAAAATTCTCACCCAAAAAGTCAAAAGTAAATTCACTGTTTTTCTCAGCTAACTCCAATATCTTTTCCTGAATCTCTTTATCTTTGATGAATGCAAAGTTCGTTGCTATATTTCCAAACCCCTCACGGAACTTCGTCTTTCCTTGAGCAAGCTTCAATGCCATTTCCTGTATAGCAGTGTCTTGTATGCAGTGAAAATTATCGAATAGACTAAATCCGAAGTCACGTAGAACATCAGGATCAATGTAATCGATATTCTCTATCGAATCAATATCTTTGCTTGAATGTCATTATCCATAGATGCGAAGTTTTTTCCAATACCCTCAACTAGACCATGCTCAAAATCGATTCTATATTTCAAAGAGTGATGGGTCTCATCGGAAATGAATGGATAAGATTCATTAAATTTTGTGAACTGAATATTTTTACCAAAAAATCGTCCAACTGCCAAAACGGAGTTCTTGTTGTCAGAAACAATTTCAAAGACATGTTTAGACAAATATTCCATTGTTTTTCGTAGTCGATCAGGATTATACTCTATAGCATTTCTAGCCACATCAGACATGGATAGATACTTTGTTCCTGGTAACAGATAGATCCATGAATTCACGTCTTTCAATGGATTATTAGGAGCATTGCTGTTGAAAATTTTTTTTTGTAATTTTTCTAGAACATCCTGTTCTCTGTCTAATTCAAATTCATAACTTAACTTTACTGTACAAAGGAAATCGGCTTCGTCTTCTCGTGATCGTACTAAATACTCGAATTGTCTTTTGTAGTAATTAGTAGGGTTCAAAAGTTCAAAATCTCGAGCTAGATCAAAAGGGTTTTTATCTCTACTTTTAACCAATTCCTCAAAGTATAGACGTATTGCCAAGGGGGTGGGCTCTCTTTTCCAAAGAATTTGTGATATTCTATCTGCGTACTTCTCTACAAACCATTGAGCTTGCCTGAACCTAGATATGTTATTTGCATATGATATGATCATATTTTTGATTGACGCCTTCTCGTAGAATATTTTGATTTGACTCAAATATTCGATTTTCAGAACGAGCGTCATATACGATTCCAATAAGTCCAGCTGAAGTGCAAAGAAAATATTCTTTACATGTGTTGAACCAAACTTTTCAAGTGCCTGAAGCGCGCTCTCTCTTCCATATAACGGATCAGGAAAATTGTCCCATATTATAGCATCCTGATCTTTCACATTTTGAACCAACTGAGATATGGTTACATCATCCCTCTTTGTTGTACTCTTTGAATTAAGTATGTATATTCTTTGAAACTCGTCTATCCTAAATTTGATAATCTCAAATATGCTTCTTGATTTTCCGCATCCATTTACGCCATAGAAAAACAATTTATTCCTTTCCTTCCAACGATTATATCCTTCTGGAAGAATAAACGGAATTAATTCTCGATTTTCTTCATACATTCTGACATCAAGAGCATTAGCTAATTTTTCAAAAGTATCATTATGATCAGCATGATTAACTACTATTATCGTAGTCGGTAGTTTCTCTTCGTCTTTAACTTGTTGGATGACAGTTACTCTGGAGTTCTTTGCTGCGATTATATTTCCAGATCCAGAAACACCAACACCTGTAACATCACCCCCAACATTCCCTAAGCGAATTCCGCCGGAGCCTTTTTCACTTTCCAATTTTGGTCAAAACTTAATACATATTCCGTTAGAAGCTTATAACTGTTGATATGAATCATGGAAAATCTATAAGTATTATATACCAATGTAGTAATTTTGTGAATTTTGTGAATTTTGGAAAATCTGGATAACATTGATCGTGCATATTCCCTTATTGATGAGCCTAGTTACATCTGACCGTCTACATATTCGACGTGTGCCCTTAGTATGCGGAGTACAGGAAGTAATACTAAACGCAGAACAGTTTCGACAATGAATAGGATATAATGAAGCGGGCAAGAGTAGGCATTAACTCTGGAAGAAATCATCCTAATTTGCGATATAATTACGATATTATTTTTGATAGTCAGATCTATTACTAGCTAGTTCAGATCATAGCACCCGCTCTAAATTTTTGTTTGCAATTTCAAGTACAGATCCAGATCACATTAAGCAGTAGCCAAATTCTAAAAATCTGAATAACCCTCATAATATTGATACTGTGCGGCATGGTTTTTTTATTAGTTCGGCTTTATTGATCTTGGTACATGGATTGATGGACAATAGTAGCAATAAAAGAGATGAAACACATATCGGAAATGTGGGAGGTGATGTTATAGGTGTTGGTATATCTGGATCTGGAAATATAATTGGAAAGAGCATTGACATTTCTGGAGCAGTCAGTATCAGTAATCAGCAGCTAGAAAATGTTTCAAATGAATATGCAAATAGTCTCAAATCCTTTATTGAATCTGTCAACCGGCAACTTAAAGCTAACAATGTACCACCCGAGAGAGTAAAACCAATCCAAGAAAATATAAATGAATTTGTAAAGGAAGCAGAAGGTATCAAACCTGATCAGCACATAGGCTTTATAAAGCAGTCAGATTTGAAATCAAAATTTATCAACGTTGCGAAGTATGTATTGAAGGTACTTCCAAAGACGGCGGAAACAGTGGCAGCATTTACTCCTCTCGCGCCGTTTAGTAAGCTAATTGGTGAAGCAACAGAACATTTGGTTGAAGCCGTTCAGAAAGAGATATGATTCATTCTTCATCTGCTGATTATTGTTCTTTACATGAATTATAGTTATCGCCTGGAATATTGGTAGAGAGGTGGCATATTCTTGTTTTTGTCTTGAATAGTAAAATCAGTATACTGCAGAGATTATTTTCATTCATACCCACTGGTACTGTCTTCAAAGCTATAAACTTCAAAGCCAGTCTAAACGCATCAAATATGTCACTGATATTGCTTCCTTGTCCAATCCATTGTTATAGTGCATAGATAAACAGCTGGTGCATTCAAGGATGTTTGGAGGTGGATCATAGTTAAGGTGCATAGAATATTCAAGGATGTTTGGAGGTGGATCATAGTTAAGGTGCATAGAATATAGTATTGTAAGTTTAGAAATCAAGTCTGGCTGGACTTTCCCTGAATGTCTATTAAGTTACTCCAATGTTGTCGAAAATAATTTTCTACACCCTCCAAAGGATTGCTATCAATACTTGTCTCTTCTTTATGTTTGTGCCAGTCAAATTCCGGACTTTTTGTTTCATAGAGAACCTTCAGCGGTCTAAGATTTGAACCAAAATCATTGAATTTCATTTGTTGAATCTCTTTTAAGGCCATATAGATGTGTGCTTGTGCTACCAATATTCGCCATAATACGGGCCTAGTCTTTGGATGAAAGTTCAAGAAAAGTGTATAAAATTTTTGTAATGACTCTGGAACTTTTGCTTTCATATACTTTGACTCAAATTCACCGAAAGTCAAAACACGAAGTCCTCCCTTCGGTTCATCGACAGTAAGTAATTCGGTTATGCTATCAATTAACCCTGTGTATATACCCTGATGGAAATGTATTTCTTCTTGAGTGCCTATATAGTTTTCATATGGTTTATATCCAACAATAATCGGTTGTGATTGAGCTAAATCAAAGTCGTCTGAAATTGTAGAATAAAGACATTTGCCAAGGGAATATTGGATATTAATTCTTGGTTCCAATTCAAGATCAACTATAGTTAGTCGCCGCTGAATCAGCTTAAATGCTGCTAATGGTGCTATCAATCTGTATATCGTTGAATTAATGAAATACCCAGGACCAGAAAGCCATCCCGTATTTGGATATAATTTTCCTTCTTTTGCAACAGAGGCTAAGCGATAAATACGACTAAGTGCACTTCCAGAGAGTTCTAAGAACAGAAACAAATAAGGTTCTATTTCATGGTAAAGACGTTTTTTGGCTTCATATTCATAATCCCTACGAGCATCTCGTTCCGCTGTTTTATTTGCTAGATCATCTTCCAAATGTTTCAATTCAATTTCACCCATTTTTTTGTATTTTTCAATTCTTTTATTTAGAACATATGTAATGACTCCTCCAATAATAGAAGAGGAGAAAATAGCAGAGATGACGGCGGTTGTAATGTCAGAATTAGCCATCCTCTATAGAGCTTTCTGAACTATTAATAAGTATTTTCTAACTTCTAGAGGCTCTGTTAAGAAGCCTCATCACCTCCCATCAATTGTGCTAGAGCCATAAATCTGATTTGCTGAATGTCTGAATTATGCATAAAACAAGCAAAAACAATCTTCAATATTTTGATAATGTTGAGGTAATACAGTCTGGTATACGTAAGGATCCCTATGCAAATGCTCACCCGATTCAGGTTGAGGAAGATAAGCCTGAGACGGAACGAGGCCATTATATACATCCAGAACTTTATGATGAGCCTGCAGAGAAAGCAATAAGCCCCTTTCTCGTTCCACCAAGGAAAGGAAAAGGTCGCTTGTACCAGAACATCCTCTCTTCTTTCTTTTATTTGTATTCTGTTGTGTGGTACTGGTTTAGACAATCGATATTGCAGTTATTGTATTTATTTACATTAGTACTGATAAATATATTGCAATCAAACTATAAAGAATCCATTAACACAGATGCTATTGGTCATCTCGAGAAATCAGCTATGATTTGAAAAAAATCTCATACGTATTTAGGGGATATGACAGATAGGATAATTGGAGGGCCATTATTAAATTTATTGAAATTGGCAGACAACACAAATAGATCAATCATGGATTTAGATGTAGTATCCCTGTAACAAACGCTGCAATCAGACCGAATATCAGAGTGAATATGCCTCCAACTATCCACTCTGCACTTTTATCTTTGATACTGTCTCGAAACTTCTCCCATGGCTTTTTGTAAAAACCGCTATTACGATCAACATCATATCCATAATTTTTCTTCAAATTATAAATAGGAGAATTTACTTTATTGCTATTACCCATCCATTCTCTCTTGAGAAAGCACTTTACTTCAGAAACTATATCTCTTTCGGTGTTTGTCCCATCTTTAATTAGTTTCTGTAATGAAACCAATCGATCTTCACAAATGACACAAAGATTAGGATTAGAGACAATTATTCTTCTATGTTCTTTTATCTTAGTAAAATCAAAGATACAGCCTTTGCTCATGTACGGCAAATGGAAGTATAAAGAGCAATTAAACTCTTGGCTAAGCGATGACAGACTACACATAAAAGTTGTTATCGCAAGATATTCAAATAATGACGGAGGTGAGTGTACCTCTTGCCAATCTGATGACGTAATAAGCCATAATGGTTTCCCAGATATTCCTTCAAATTTTCCCATTCCTTGAACGAATCTATTGCGTCCCAGATCTTCAGAAGTAATGCCAATCCAGTAATCTATTTGATAGTTCATACCCTCCTTGCTAGCTTCAAACTTGGAAATCTCCTCATCCAACCACACAAAAAGGTCAATGTCATGATCTATAGTAGGAATTTTGAAAGCAGGAAATCCTTGTGCATGCACGATTATTCTAAAGTCGAATATCCTCTGAACAGAATTCATTTGAAGTAGGAAGTGAGAACAAGCTATCTGATCAAAATTGAGATGCAATTTAAATTCGTCATCTCTATTTAGTTCTTCCACGAAAACGATGCCTACTGTCTTAGGCCATCTTTTCTTGCTATTAGTGTCATGGGCTGTCTCTGCTGTTTCAAATTCCTGAGGCAATTAATTCTCTAACGCTTCTCTAAAATTGTACCCCTTAACTTTAAATTCTCCTTCACTATATTCTCTATCGAAGTCGTAGTATCTATCGTAGTGTCTATCGAAGTCCTCTCTCGTGCCGAATCCTCCTCCTCTACTATCACGATTACGACTCTCATAATCCCGAAATTCCCGATCACGAAATATTTCAACAGATTCTAAAGCACGTTTACATATTTCAGATTGACTGTTAATACATATTTCACTTATAGCTTTAGCTGCTATATGATTGATTGCAGCGTGCTTATTATTGGATACATGTTCCATAAGAGCAGGAATTGCGTTTTCATCTCTTAATCTTGCTAGTGCAATTATTGAATTCTTTACTGCCAGTAAAAAGGAATCATTTAAATGCTCTTTCAGTTTTTCACATGCCTCTTTAGCTTCTAATTTACCAAGAGATTTTGCTGAATTTGCTCTTGTTAATGAGTACTCGGAATTTAATGCTTCGATTAACACTTTTATAACCTTTGGATTTCTTTTAGCTTCTTTTTTATTTCCTAGTAACAGACACGCTTCAGCTTGGGAATCAAAATCTTTTGCATCCCTAGCCTCGGAAATATACATATATGCGGTATTGGTTTTAAAAACGGAAGCTTTCTCAGCTATGTTCATTCATATAAAAATAGAAGACCCTAATAGTTGGAATCAGATGATAACACGAATATCAGATATATGCCTTCAATCTACGGTTATTACAAACGAGCAGAATATTTCTAATGTCTTGAACGTCTAGTGCTTGCTCGTCTTCCCTATACGCTTTTGGCATCTTTACCTTTCTCTTAAACTTGGATGGCATAACATCTATGTCGTAATAAGCAAAATAAGATCTTAACGCAGCTACATACAACTTGATACTGGAAACTGATAGATTAAATGATAGTAGAAACGCCACAAAATCGTCGAATAGTTTGTAAAGATCTATTTTCTGTTCTAAAATAGGTAACAATATACTTTCGACAGATTGACGTGGCAGTCTTTTTGATAGGAAGTCTTGAAAGTAAACCAATCCTATTAAGTACATATCCTTAGATGCGACACTATTCCTCGAGATACTGTTTGAAAATGCTGTAACTTTAGGCGAACTTTTTACAATTGCAATTGCGTTTGCCCGCTTTAGCGATTCGTGGCGCACGAGATTTATTTGAAAGTTACAATTATATTAACTTTTATAGTATACATAAAGGAGATTATGCTGCTTGTGGTATCCCGTTTGAAGAGAGATGGAAGAGATTTACCGAGGCTCTACAGGTCATAAATATGCTTTGGAATAAGAATAATGATATGGAATTAGAAGAGGATGGAAAGAATTCATCAACGTCTCAGTTAGTAAATTTTGGTGGCAGATATTATCAATTCAAAGGACTATCCCGCGAACCTAGACCCGTCCAAAGACCGCATCCTCCTATCTATATAGGCAGC
>JAATVR010000139.1 GCA_014523665.1 Nitrososphaerales archaeon TH526 | reverse complement strand
TCAGTTAGCATTAGCGGTACTTCCTCTGAGGAAATAGATCAGGCGGCTTCTGAACTGGCAAGTAGATTCGAATTGTATAAGTGGATTCTTGGAAGCCGCATAATAAAAGAACCTATATCAAGTGGAGATGGATTGGATTGGAAAATTATTCGAGAACTTAGATATAATGCTCTATTAGGCATCAAGGAGCTCTCTAAGTCATTGTCCATCACGCCAAGGATGGTGGAATACAGGATTAGAAAGCTCCTAGGGTCAGACATGCTGCTTGTTCGAGCAATAATAAATACCCAAAGGCAACAAGGACTGATATTTTATGAACTGGAAATATCAGCTGATGAAACAAAGTCCTACTCTGTCGTTAAAAGACTAAGTGAAGTCTATGCAAATAAGCTTTGGTCAGTTCGTACCGTAGCAGCGGGAGTCTTGCTAGCGAATTTTTTTGCATTTACTCTTGCGGAGCCCGAAGAAGTTTACGTTAATACGCTTAAACTTGATGGCGTGAGATCATGCTCTCTATTCATATTCAAGGAAACCATCGAACCGGAAAGACCAAATTGGATAGACGACCTAATAGAACAAAAAATAGCATTGTCATCAAAGTCCAGGTGAGATGCTACTAAAGCGGCAGAGGCTATTTGACATAGTGACGACAAAAGATCTTCTGCACTCTTAGCCACTAGACAGTTTTGATCATCTTTAAGACTTCATCTTCTGTTTCGGTCAACCCAGGATGACAGTCCTTAGCATGTATCATTGCATGCTTCTTAACGTCTTCAACCCCCTGGGGAGATATAAGTGTCCAACCACACGGGCAGCTCAGCATTTTTGCCATTAATTGTGTTTGCAAGCGCATTTCGTATATACTTTTTCACTCTATGTTGCCTATAGACTATGTCCTGAATATGGGACTGATTTAGTAAAAGAATGATTTATTATTCAAGTTTGTTCCAGAGGACAAAGGACTTGACGACCTTGTAGAGGATGAATATGCCAGATATAATAGTGTCTTTGATTCCAATGCTGTACTTGGTATCCTGGGTCTTTTTAAATTCAAGATTGTTGCTGTCGCTGTTCCTGAACAGCGATCGTCTGTCAGTCGGTGTTACTGTGATTTGAGAGAAGCCATATCAATGGAGAAGCGATACTTTACATCTGCCCTGGAGAGTCTCTCGTAAGCCTCGTTGACCTTTTGGATTGGGATGACCTCTACGTCAGCGGTGATGTCATTTTTGCCACAAAAATCAAGCATTTCCTGTGTTTCGACGATACCTCCAATGTTAGAGCCAGACAGACTACGTCGATTGAATGTAAGACTCACGGCTGCTACGGCAAAAGGCTTCTCTGGTTTGCCAACTAGGGTCATGTTGCCATCTCGGTGGAGTAATCGTAGGTATGAGTTAATGTCGTGCTCAGCAGAGACAGCGTCGAGGATAAAGTCGAAACTGTTCACGTGTTTGTTCATCTCATCAGTATTTCGCGAAATAACCACCTCATCTGCACCTAGGCGTAGCGCGTCTTCTTTCTTGTTAGGCGAGGTGGTGAAGACTACAACATGGGCTCCGAACGCATGACCAAACTTTACCGCCATATGACCCAATCCGCCGAGACCTACGACACCGACCTTCTTGCTCTGAGTGACACCCCAATGCCGCATGGGTGAATATGTTGTGATTCCGGCGCATAAGAGAGGAGCGGCCCCGGCGAGATTCAGGTTGGAAGGCACGCGTAGGACAAAGTACTCTTTGACGACAATACTGTCGGAATATCCGCCATAAGTGATGCCGCCAAGGTGCACATCCGGAGAGTTATAGGTGAGGATCATGTGGGGACAGAACTGCTCAAAGCCGGTCTGGCACTCGTGGCAGTTACCGTCGGAGTCAACCAAGCAGCCGACTGCGGCAAGATCACCAGGCTTGAACTTGGTGACTCCTGAGCCGACTGTAATGACACGCCCAACGATCTCATGTCCAGGAACGCATGGATAGACAGTGCGCACCGCGCTCCACTCGTTACGGACTATATGGAGATC
>JAATVR010000138.1 GCA_014523665.1 Nitrososphaerales archaeon TH526 | reverse complement strand
TAGGACCCACTTCAATTGATGTAACAGATGAACAGCCTTCGACAGTGGAAACACCTTCAGAAGAACAACAGGAAGAAGTGCAAGAACAGAACAAACAATTAGAGCGGGCACAAGAGGAATCTAAAATTAGCAGATAAAAAGCTTCAAAAGCAAGTAACACGGATTCAAAAGGACATTCAAAGGCTAAGAACATTTCCTCCAAAAGGAACAAATACCAGATTAAGAAAACTATCTTCTACTACTGGCATTAAGCCTAGACCTAATAAAGGTAAGTCACTTAAGAATACCAAAACCAGAAAAGGCAGCAAAAGAGACAGATGATAGCAACAATAAAGGAGCAGTTATAATATTAACGTTAGATATAACCTTTTCTTTGGATCGCCTAATGACATAAAAAGAAAAATTTCTCTTTTGAAGGAATATTGTAAATCTCTTGATAGTAACATAGGCACAAATCATCACAAAGATATTCAATACTCTGTCGTATTACCTTGTATTGTTAGGGATTCAGAAGAAGAAGTGAATAAGATTATAGAACAATATAAAAGAGAAGACAAAACTACAGAGCAATATCTCAAAGATCTTGTTGGTGGTATTACAATCGGAGTTCCTGAAAGGATCCTAAAAGGTATCCATGAATATCTCGACCTAGGAGTGACACATTTCATCTTTCAGTTCATCGGGTTGAATGAGAAGTCCTTGAAACTATTTAATTCTAAAGTAATGAGAAAAATCTAGTAGACAGTTGTTATAATCCTATCATTGATTGCAACAATAATCCTTATCATCACACCTACAATCTACTAGTTCTTTCAAGCAAAGTCTACAGATAATTGTGCCACAACCGGCACAGGTATTTGTTCCTACAATGCATCCCCAATGCTTGCAATTATCCACATAAACTATAATGACCGATGATATAAAAAGCAAAGCTATCATGCAATGATAAACACGAAGTCTTTTTAAGCGATAAAGAGCATTATAATGATAATGTGTTTCGACTATGAATTCCCAGAACTAGAAAAAGATCTAATGAAACCAATAAAGCAAAAGAAAAATATTGAACCAGAAAAATTAGAAGAAAGACCATTGATTGTGACAACCTAAACATATCGCATCCATAAAAAGCCAGATACCCAGATGCTAGTTAGTAGTTTTTTAATGAGTAACCAAATACTCATTAGGAGCGTACGTAATGAGGAATTTAAATATTTGATTTAACTATTTAACCACTCAGGGGGTAAGTGTAATGTCTAGCTATATAGACATTATGAGCGCAACTAATGGCTAATTAGCCTAATTTGATTACCTATTCAGTCATGGATTCTATAGTCATGTACATACGCTTTGAGCTACAATCGAATGCTATGTGTACTCACAGTAACCACTTACTTGGGTTTGTCCTATTATCAGTACTAGATGAATGTGACTTGTGGCCGGAATAATGTGATTGAATTTGAGTGAGTGTAGGCAATTTAGAAAATTGGTTCTAGTTTGTGTAGGAGTCCGCTCAATTATGATAATATAGCTTGATATGTACATCACTAGTGATATTTGGTTGTATTCTAGCTACGATAACTCACATAAACTAATATTCACGCACAAGAAACTAGTACAAACTTTCAAAATAGACGGTGTTAATTCAAAGATATACCTTTTATGGTCCTCTCTTATTTGTTTGCCGTCATTTCATTCGAATACCTTCTTAAAGTACTAGCTATGCTGTTTACTTCATCTGATGTATCTACTATTTTTGCTATCGCTATAGCTTCTCGTACGTCTCTAGTATGTCCCCATACATATCTGACGATTGCCTGTATTGTTTCATGGTCTTTATCGTACTTACGAGATAAGAGCCTATGACAGATTTCCATGAAAGTTTCCAGACTGTATTCAGGGAGATTAAGTTTGATAAATCTGGATAGTAACGGAATAAGTATATTTGAGGTATCATTACTGGTAGCGTAGATTGACATATGCATGTGCGTCTGTCGTACTGATTTGCCCTTTTTGGCCTTTACATCACTAAGTATTCCTGTCTCCATTACATTCAGCAGAACTTTTTGATCCTTCTTACTAAGCTTGTCGATCTCGTCAATTAAGAGAAATTTCAGGTCAGTGTGATCAAAGAGATAATCTATTATTCCCATTCCTGACGCAGTAGTTCCATCTACAAAGTATGCTTTACCTTTGAAATGATCTAATAACTCCAATATGAATACAGTTTTTGAAGATGCAGGAGGTCCAGTCAATAGAACAGAATTTGTATATTTTGATGAGATCATTTTGTATAACAAGAGCTTTATGTCGTCATAGCCAATTACATTATTAAAGATCTGTTGATATTCGGGTGTTTTGATCCCGTCATGGGCTAGTATTTTCCTTAATTTATTGAACAATATATTCCTCCAACTTCATATCATCCTCTCAAGCTGCTAGTCATTTTTTACTCTTCAAATACTCCTTTAATGCTTTAGATACTAAAGCTGAAGTAGACAGATTTTCTTCAATTGCTCTATGCTTTACCTGTTTTATCAGATCATTTTCAATCCGCCAAG
>JAATVR010000137.1 GCA_014523665.1 Nitrososphaerales archaeon TH526 | reverse complement strand
CTTAATGCTATTTCATATGCAATATAGAGATTGGTACTGCATAAAAGTATACCAATACAATGTCTTTATAAGTTACTAGATTAATAATTATGCAATTGACTTCGGATAAGATTTCAGCTTACATTTCAAATATAAGTACAATGAGTGTCCCAACGGCACGTAAATACAAAGGTAGACTAAATTCTTTCAGAATATTTGTTGAAAATATGTACAAAATAACTATCAACATACTCATAGACCAAATTAAGCAGGGTTTGAGAAATGTATACGATATTCTCAGTCAATATGGAGGATATCTAAAGACAAGTAACAATATCACGAATCTAACTTTAAAACAGCGTATAATAACAGTGAAAAACTTGAATATTATGATGTTGATATAAGTCCACGAAAATTTAAGCTAAAGGTAAAATTACCGAAAGTAATCAGAAGAAAAAAAGAAGCGTTATCTAAAGAAGACATCGTAGACATACTGAATACATGTTCAGATATCAGGCTGAAAACATATGTCATGCTTTTTGCAGCAACTGGAATGAGAGCTGTTGAAGCTTTATCAATTCGTATCAAAGACTTAGACCCGCAATCACATCATCCAAGACTATTTGTAAGGGGAGAGTTTACAAAGACAAGATCTGATAGGACAATATTTCTTACGAAAGAAGTAGCTCATCAACTGTCTTCATGGCTAGACTATAAATATAGATCTAGACGAGTTTGTTATATTGGTAATAATGGCAAAACTGTTACTGAATACAGAACACCTGCAAAGAATGAAACTGACCTAGTATTCTCAGTTTATCAATCAGTTGAAAATCCAAATCCAAATAATCTTTACACTGAACTAAGTCATTTTTTTGGTAAGACCCTGGATCGAATGGGTAAAGGAGATAGAGAGGAAGGTAATAAAAGTCGCAGGCAGATCACTCTTCATTCCTTCAGACGTTTTGTTAAGACCACAATCTCTGATTTAGGATATCAGGACTTTTCGGAATATTTTATAGGTCATTCAGGTTCTACGTACTGGACAAAGAAAGAATCTGAAAAGGCAGAGATATTCAGAAAGATAGAACCGTATCTTACATTTCTAAATGTGTATGAGCTGGAGAGACAGGGTGCAGATATTCAAAGTAAAATAGAGGAACTTGAAGAGTTAGATCAGTCATTTGGAGAAAAAGATAAGATGAAGGATGATGCTATAGCACATCTTTCGGATCAATTGATGGCTTTGACAGCTAGAATGCAAGATCTCGAGAGACGGCAGCAATAACTTCTTGTGGTAGGTTTAACTCCCGTCTGAATTTTGAATACTATTTGTATGAGAAATATTGCCCTAAAAGGTATGTCTTTGTAGAACTAATGCACGTATACCAATGTTTATTTATTATACAGAATAGTCGTATCTGACCTATTTAATTTGTATACTATACCCTTACTGGCTTCCTGATATCAAATTTGATTGATCCCAAGTTCACTATAGAAAATCATACCAATTCGTTAGTCACTGTTATGTTATTAAGTCATAAAGCAAAAATATTATGTTCTTCTGGCTTTAGAATTAGATTTCCATCGAGCGCTATATTGTACACTCTGGCATTTTTATTCCTACATCCATAGGATCTTGAAATGTGTACTGTAGAGATATGAGGTATAGAATTATCCAGGGATGTTGACAAGCAACGCAAGAGTAGCTGGCACAGAAACTAAAAATGGTGATCATGATGCCGTATATTTGAGTAGAATAAGCAGATCGTCCAACTTATCTCTTTCAAGTCCATTTGCTCCTGCATCAATTTTCCATTGCTTAATCGGACTACCTGATAAACTGATATCCGTTTGTTTCAGATCTTTATCAAAATTGTCCAGCCACTAATACTCTAGTTATCTATTTTTAGTGTTAGGCTAGAAGTACTAATAGGATCATCTTTATCCTTAGATTTCAGATAAACTTTACAACCAAGGGCATGCTTAAGAAATATGTAGCTTGTAAGTGGAGTTCCAGAATGCAATTCATTCGATAGCATGTCAAACTGAGTTATTACCTAAATTTTTGATCTGATAATATGCTCAAGCCCTCTCTGGTGAGATTTAACAATCTAAATCAGCTCCGCTGAGTCCTGCTTATATTGTTTCAATTCTTTTAATATTACGGTAAGAATAAGTATCCTTGTCTAGATGTATATTATGAAATTAGCAGCCGATAGTGATCTCGACGTGAGCTCGATATGATCGGATTTCTTCGTGAAAAAGTGCTATCAATTGAAGGGTAAAACTTCCACTGGAAGTGTGTTATGTGACAGGGGTACGACACGGGAAGTGGATCTGTCTCCATTATGTATCGCTCAAGGAAAGGGAGATCCAGTATGATCCTCTTGAAAATTCTCAATTCTATCCAACTATATCATTTTCGGAATTTTGAGAAGGCTGTTCTTCAAGTGGGATATATATCCCATCATCTTTAACTATCAGTTCTAGTTTGTGTCCTTTTCCCAAATTGAATCCGTGCACAACGGGTTTTGGCAGTACGATAACTGAACTGGTACCCAAGGCAGTGACGGTGACAGTGTATTTCGTCGGCATTATAATTGGAATATATGTATTGTTTTATATTTAATACTTATGTATAATATTTATGGGCAATTATATTTTGGTTAAGATAACCATAATAATGCTATATATAATGTTACATATAAGAGGGTATGGTCATAGAATCGGAATCACGACCTTTATCTATTCTGCTTGTCTCTCCAGAGTTTCCACCTATGTCAGGGGGTATAGGACGTTATACTTACAATCTGAAGAAGAGCCTGATCGAGATGGGACTTACTGTTCAG
>JAATVR010000136.1 GCA_014523665.1 Nitrososphaerales archaeon TH526 | reverse complement strand
TCAGATAACCCCGTCAACATTAACTCCTGATCTATCAGATACGGCATCACTAGGTCCCCAGTCTTCAGTGCTACCCGAGATTCTCCCTGAATCTTCTGGAATAGGATTTGTGGCACAAGATACAGCTGATCCTATTCAGAATAATACGGCTTCAAACATAACTCAGCTTGCTACTGTTCCCTCTACTGTTAATCAACCAATTGCTCCTGCATCATTAACTCCCGTAGTTGAGGAATCTGACGAAAGTAGTAGCAGTAGTGGTGGGAGTGGTGATAATGATGAAGACGAGTATGATGGTAATGATGGTAATGATGGTAATGATGGTGGTGACGGAGGCGATGGCGATGGTGGTGACGGAGGCGATGGCGATGGTGGTGACGGAGGCGATGGCGATGGTGGTGACGGAGGCGATGGCGATGGCGGTATGTTTGATGGTGCATTTGATGGAGGGTTCCCATTCGATTAGTTGGAATTTTACCGGGAGAGAGTACACCATAACTTTATTCCTATTTTTCATGGAATAATACAAGTATGATGGACTTAGTGTCTAAGAGACTGGTTTATGATGGGTTAACTAACCGGCTCTCTTGTCAACTACACATCCTAATACTCATAATTCTTTAGAGAACAAAATATGTGGGCTTAGAAGTGAAATCATCGAACAATACTATTATGCTACAGCGGGCACAATTATCTGATCTTGGCCAGATTATCAAATCTATCTACAATTTGATCTTCGCTTTTCCCCTCAAAAATAGGTCTGAGTACATAAGACAACGTTTGGATCTCAGTTAGGCCATAATTGTACGAGTTTTTATGCATTCAGCCAATCACCACTAGATAATCTGTCATTTACGAATACTGGTTTACTCATCACTCAACAAAGTAAACAATAGTTGACTGATTTTCTACTAGGAAACTAAAATTTAATAATAGTCTGTCGAAAATTATGCTGTTATGTCATATCTTATGTTATTAATTCAATATCTTTGATCAAGCCAACTGAGATTCGGCCAATTTTTGTTAATATCATCAAAATATCTTTCATAAAGTATTATATATGTTACTATAAAATAGTATTATATATGTTACTACAGATTAGTGACGATCAATGGACTAAATTGGACAATTCGTTTACAGATTTAAATGGGATAGAACTTGAATAGTTCAAATCGATCCAAACACGAAATATTTTCGGATATTCTCAGGGCCATCGATACCGATGGAGCAACCATAAATGAAATTCTGTTCAAGACGTATATTTCATACCAACGCCTAAAAAAATACCTGACTTTCTTGATTCAGCTGAGTCTTATTTCCTATAGAAAAGAAGAAAAGAGATTTAGAATTACGCAGCAGGGATTTCATGCTCTAGATACGTATACCAAAATGGATGAATTATTGGTTCGAAAAACACTGCGCAAAAGACCAGAGTACTTTGCTTCATTTTCATGAAGCATTAATTATTTGACATAAGACAATAGATTTCATATATCAGGCTATAGAAAAACTAGAGTTACCAATATTAAATATCCTGCTCCAGTATCTATTAATTAATATTATAGAATCAAACACGATGTTCAAATATGATGTCGATATGTTGATTGAATTATATTTTATCTCATCATTGAATTGATTTTGTATGTAATAATGAATATTAATATAATTATTGTTTATAACTAATTGGGAAGATATTGGTTCTTCCATTATTTTTTGTGTATTTTGTAAGTAGACACTATCATCGTAACTTAGAGTGCGAGCATTATGACAATAAGCATGAATTCTTTCAATAGTATTCATCGAACAAGATGAACAGGTAAAGCATAATACGTCGTGACATACATCACAATAAAAATGTGGAATGAGATTTGCTCCACATCTTACACAAATAGTAGAACCCATGGTTAGGATATCGGCCACTAGACCATTTATGTTTTCAGAATGAACAAATTTAATATATCGGTCTAAAGTCTTTGCTCCAAAACTTTTGCATTTCTATATAGGGTCTCATTATATTGTATGATTATAAGAGAATTAGTCATCATCATCATGATCATCTTCTGATTCAATCTCTAATTCTTTAATGTCAAATCCCTGTTCTCTTGCAGAATCAACTACCTGTGTAACTTTTTGCAGGATCGCCGACATGTCAGTCAATTCAGTAGTCATTTCAATTTCTATTTCCATAATATGTCATTTGACTTGTTACTAATATGATTAGACTATAGTGAAGTAATAGAGATATGTAGCTTCTTTGTGTAAGATAATTTTCTCCATTTGGCGTTCCTACTATCTCATTAAAAGAATTCTTGATAATGAAACCTATCTGCTGTCTTGCTATTACCTAAGCAAGTCGACAATCATTTATTGTCGTTGTGCTATATGATCTAAAGACGCAAACTACTTTAAGAAGACTTGTTTATCCGATTGTGTAATCCATAGTCTCACAGGTATGCGACTTCATCAGGGTCGTAATATCTGTGGTAACTGACGGTCACTCACTGGATCATTGCATAGCTATCCGCTCAACTTAAAAAAATGAATGGCTGAAATAACCATTCTTCGTCTTTCGTCTTGAAGAGTACTAACTTTAAGTCTATTTCATATTTAGTCTATACATTAACAAAAATGATTCGTAACCCAGGACAAAAGTCAAGTTTGCTGCGGGTACCAAAGTGTTGGCTGCTTCATTGACCGAAATATCCTGGACGGTCCCTCTTATATTTTGAGTTTAGCTCTTGCTCAGTAATCTTTAATTTTACTTTTCCGTCTTGATACTCTTCCAATAGTTCCCTATCTAACCTATAATATCTGGCATGGATTATCTTATCTTTCACAATAAATTGTTCATTCTCTAGTCCATCTACATGACCAACATGCTTGTCGTCAACCGTATAAACGGGTTTCGTAATTATTTCACCCCAATCAAAATCTCGTTCATCCGAATTCATGAGTAAATTTATTTGCATAGCCTAATAAACCCTCTTGAATAACAGACTGTATATGTATGTAGTAACAATATCTTCTCATATCTTCATGAAAACAAATTATGTCAGTTAGAAAATCAATTAAAATGTATTATTTATTCAACAATCCCTACATACAGCATAATCATAAAATGATTCTCTTTCTGACAGACTATATGAGCAGATAATTCTCTCTGAGACAGACTATATGAAACCAGTATAAGATGATATTCTGCAATGGTTTACAAATGAATTAGATGACGTAACACAGGAAGAGGCGAAGATGGTATTACAAGAATAGGGAGGTTAGCGATTTTTGTAAAAAAAATGCAAAAGCAGGGGACAAAAATATAAAGATTAAGATTACTTCAATTGGTAGTAGATTTGTTAATGCAGTAATAGTACCAGAAAATTCAAACGATTCTACTTGAGATTGAGACTGACCGTCATTCCAAACAACAAATTGGTTTTACTTGTGAATCTATTTATTGCTTGCTCATTATGAAGCTACTCAAATGAGCTCGTGGATCCATTAATTGATTGTTCTAAAAGTGGACCAAAAACCAACCAAAAATCTTGATCGCTAACCATGATCATAGGAACGCTGCTTGCTTTTGTCTTGTTTGTTTCCAACCAAGTCACAATAATATTTTGTTTGTCCACGTTTGTAGAATTGCTCTGACTAAAGCTTTCCTGAGCTATTGCATTCGCAATCCCATTGATCACGAATCCGATCGTAACTATAATCGCAGCTATAATTAATGCAATAAACAGCTTTTTCATTGCGTATTCTGTCTGTAGTTTATACTACCTAGAATGGTTTTCTTAACTACAGTTCTATCCGTAAACTTCTTTTTGTCTATTAGCTGAAAACTCTGCTGCCGCTTCTTTTGCTGTGTTTGTGATTGTTTTTGCGTTGTTTACATTAATTCTTGAAAGCTCTTGTGTATGCTGTTGTGCTCGTTCGAATGCGCGTCCCATAGCTTCAATGTTCCCAAATAAGATATCATTATTTATTCTTGTTGCTGCTGAAATGTTTTCAGCAATATTGCTGACTGATCTTGCCCATAGCTCGGTTGGTACTCTTGGAGATAACCAGTTGTTGTACATTCTTTGTACATTTTCATAGTA
>JAATVR010000135.1 GCA_014523665.1 Nitrososphaerales archaeon TH526 | reverse complement strand
CCTGAAGTGATTCTGGAACTTTAACTTCCGGTACAAACATTTCCAAAAAGTCAGCTACTTCGGACAACGGCTTCTCAGCCATATTTATAGTAAAGATTGCTGTGTTGACATTTTGCTTTGCTTTATCGATAAACTCATCTATTTCGGACACGTCGCGAGAACTATCAGGTGTCGTCTTGTAAATATCTCTGATACACCTGCAATCAGTCTCATTCTGGTCTTGACCCAACTGAATAAAAATACATCCTGGTGGGCCACAGCTCATTTCATGTGTACCCAGTTTACAGGTAAAGTTATTTTCACTCATTTCTATAGATAGGAAATCTAATGCTGAGTACTTTCATGTATTAATTCTTGGCGCGAGTTGAACTGTTGTCCGCAGTCAGCGCAAGAAAAAGATGCGCTTACATCAGTACTAGTCTCATCGTTCTTATCTCCACGATCTACTCTATCGCTCATACTGTGTTAAATGAAACAAAATTTAATATTTAATGATGTGTTTTATCGCTACTTCATTGATAAACGTTGGTTTTCAAGCTAGATCATGATAAATACATTGTAATCCATCTTCTAATATGTCTAATAAATACGACAGAAAAGAAATATTCTTGATTGGAGTTTCAGTAGCAATACTCATTGGAACTTTCGTAGTTGGCAGCCAGTTTGTACAGCAATCTTTGGCTCAGGATTTGGGTCAGGACGTAGGTCGCAATGAAACTGGTAATCAAACGGCTAATCAATCAGCGGGACTAGGCGACCCAGCGAAAATGTACGTACCAAGCCAGCCGGTAGACTAACGCCTAATCGACATATTCAAACTTACCAAATAATTAAGTGTCAAGCTAGCAATTTTTTCGACACTGTGATTATCTACAAGTCTCATTAACACATACTTTGCTAGTTGTAAACCAGTCAGTGAATTAGGATAAGTTGAATACTCATCTACGTTCGTGGACCCATCATCTTGTCCACCATTATTATGATATACAATTCTATCAGATCTCACCATATAGTTAAATTAGCCACACTTAAGTCTGCTGGTATCTAGACGGATTTACCATAAAATCTGCGGATATAAAGCTGCCAAACTCGCAGGAACAGATCTGAGTTAGTCGGCTCTGTAGTTCATGACGGCTAAAAAGACAGTAGTTGATGGGGAGCTACTGTACCCATCAACACCCGTCTTGATGAACATGCCAGAATTTCTCTCGACGCTATCTGTTGTACAATATTCAATAAAACCATTACAATAAGTATTCTGCCAATGCGTCATTATCTAATTATGCAATAGCTGAAACGCATATAGATAGAACAGTATAGAGAAAATCGCGCTAGTCGGTTGATTGACTACGTGGACTGATTATTTACTTTGCTTATGCAATGATTATATACTTTCATGAATATGATTTACGGATGCAAAAAAGTGAAGCAGACAACGGCAATTATTATGCATCCCATAGAGCGCCATTATCAATCATACGTTAACAATCAGAAGAGTGTTTGCGGAGTATAAAAATAATCTAGTTATAATAGATGGCGAAAACAAGAAAGAACGTGAATATCTAATTCCCAAGTCCAGAGTAGACCGCTATCGGGATAAAGAAGTCTATTTTAATATCTCAGAAAGTTCTTTGAAAGAATTTGAGATTTAGTTACTTCACTGTTGATATAAAAATGACTCAAATAGTCATTGCTGTCTTGATAAATTTAGCTTCAGTCAAACTCTATTGACCCACGAATATTCTGATATTGGATCTGTATTGTATATAAATGGATATAATGTCGAATTATATACAACCAATGACTTTTAAACCCAATAATGTGTATTATTGTAAATTTACGTTAAAAGATAAATTTCGATTCGTAGCATACTATAACATATAAAAGCAAAGCTGTGATAAGACGCATGAGAGCTCTATGGAATCTATAGCAATTGATACACCAAATAATATATTACCGCAGACGACCAATCTTTCTTCCGATACCATAGAGAATAATAATATTTTACGACATATCGATCATATCTATTTTCTAGTTTGTAATTCATGTTTCTGGTGTGCCACTTACTTTGGTGTTGATGACATAGAATCTCTATCTGCATCTCCAACTCATGCTCTTAGTTGTCATATTTGCAATTCATGTAATACCGAGCTAATGCCCATCTCTGCTGATGTATCGTCCGGAATAGAATATGATGTAACAAGTGGTATGGAAATGGAATTTTATCGTACCAATAATGTTATCGATAGACGGCAATCAGGTAATGAACTACATCAAATGCCAGTATATTTTTAGTTCCGGCTATGAGCTGGAATAGTATATTATTCTTATTCTGTTAAATAGATAAGAATCAGTGCTATTTCGAGATGACTTGGAAAGCTTTTTCTAACACAAACCAAGAATATTATGATAATAACCAAGTCTGCATTTCATATGTAACCGATCTTAATGAACATATCAGAATTTCTCTCGACGCCATGTGCTGGTTCAGAGTGCCCCTATTTATTTACATTTTATGGCTAGTCAGTAACTCGGCTGTTTTACTTGTTCGTTTACACCAGCTGGCCATCACTAGTAATTTTTTCATCTAACTCACAGATCTTATGATTTAGTTGTTGATCCAAGTTCGATATGATCTCTTTCTTTTGTTCAATCTCCATTTTATACCAATTTAATGACTTTTCTAATTGTGTTATACTAGAGCATTGTGTTGCTACTTCATCACTTAATTTCTTCTTCCTAAATTGCAGTTCTAATACATCATTGCTGAGCTGTTGACATCTGTTTTCCAAAGTTGGTAGATCCTCTCCAGCACATCTGAGAAACTTTAAGATATATTGTTTACTTAGCACTTTATTTTTCTTCAACAGTTTGAATAATTCGATGAATGATTCAAAGTTGTACTTTAGTTCTTGGTAAAGTAATGGCAACTCATAGAGCTGATTTAACGCCCAGTATTCATTCTGTAGCTCTGCTACTTCATCGTATGGAATGTCTAATTCGATCGCTACGTCGATTGGGCGCTTTCCATTTTCAAACAGCCATAAAGCTTTTGTTTCTTTTGATTTGTTACTTATATTAGTATCAGCATCATTATCGGCTCTACCATCTATTCGTCTAATTATAGCGCCGATGTCTTTAAAACTCATGTGTACTATCTCAGCGATCTGGCGTATGGTTTTGTTTTCTTGATGTAACTTGACAACAAGTTCTTCTTTTTCTTTTTTGTTGAGAATCACTTGCATATATTTAATGGCCGGCTGCTGCTAATAGCTTTTTCTAACTGTTTTCAATTGATATAACTACAAAGCTTACTGTTTTAGATTGATATCAGCTGCTATTTAATGCTGAAATTCTAATAAGAGCTACTTATCATTTGAACTCAAACTAATAAAAAGAAAAGTTGGGGTTACGGAACGGCTATTCCAGTAGCAGATAGCGCTCCACTTACACTCTCTCTTATTTGTTCCAGTAATGGGTTTGTCTGCTCGAAATCATCTTCAGTCTCATCTTCTTCTTCACTCGATGTTGTATCTTCTGAGCCACTGCTGTCGCCATCACTCGATATTGCATCTTGTTGTGAGTCACTATCTTCGCTGTTGTTATCATCGTCAGCAGATCCAGATGAGCTAGAAGATTCATTGTTGCTATCATCGTTGTTGCTATTATTATCATCACTTGATGATGAATCATCATCGTTATCTGAAGTATTGGGAGCTGGTGTTATAGGTACACTATCGTTGCTATCATCGCCATCGTTTGATGTTGTATCTTGTTGAGAATTACTATCTTCGCTGTTGTTATCATCGTCAGCAGATCCAGATGAATCGGAAGTTTCATCAGCGTTGCTATTACTGTTATCGTTAGCATCGCTTGACGATGATTCGTCATTATTACCAGAAGCTGGTGTAGCAGGTGTAGAGGTACTGTCCTGTGCAGGTAGTTGTGAAGGGAGGAGTGTAGAGGTAGTGTTCTGTGCAAAAACAAAATTCTGGCTTAAATCAATCGTGCTTATCATGAGTGTGCATACCACTAGAACTGCTGACAACATTCCGAATTTCATATGTTGGACGTTCATCAATTTCTTCTCTGAAGCCGCTGAACGTCGACAAGTCTTATCT
>JAATVR010000134.1 GCA_014523665.1 Nitrososphaerales archaeon TH526 | reverse complement strand
TGCAGGAACGGCCCTCAAATCCAAACATATTCAACATCTATTTATCAGATTGGTCAACCGATACCATGTATGCATAAAGAGCGACTATCTTGATTGACAAAATTTCTAGACTAATTTCATGTAGCTTATTCACTTTTCTACATATTCTACCATCTCGTTGTTCTTAATATTGCTCAGCGCGCTATTTTGGCCTGAAATACTATGAATGCGATCGTCTGCGTTTCTCCAATTTATATTAATAGAATGTCAGAGATGCAGCCTCTTATAGATCTAATTACATGTGGTACAAAATAACAGGTAAGAGCAATCAGAAGCGAATGGCGTGAGCCTTTCACACGGAGTATGCATTATGAAGAGTAGGAAGCTACCATAAGCAAATGATGTTGACAACATATTCATTAGCGTCAATGTGTGAAGAATTTGATGCTTTACAATTTCCAGTGAAATTATACTAAATAAGAGTCAATTGACAAGAAGAATGGAAAACACAGGTTTGAACCAATTCGTCAACATATGACGAGGCTCTTTTATGATGAATCTTTAATGCTTTTTTCAGATTTGATCCTGGCAGAGAGATTGATACCAGAGTGGAGAAACTGCATGTTACTAAATGCATCAGCAAATTCGGAAACCCCCTCAAAAGATAACATCGGCTTTGAATGAGCAGCATTGAATGGTTCTTTAAACACAGATTGAACACTAATTGAGTTTTTTTATTGAATAGCGTCAGATGGCAGGCGAGGATGAAACGGATCAGAAATCTCTAAACAGGCGGTCATGTTATGGTAATGGCAATTATATCAATATAGCTAAGGGAATGGAATCAACGAAGACGTATCACGAGCTTCTTCTCCGTCATTCTCTTCTGAATCATTATCACTGGTATCTTCTTCGCTTGCATCTTCGTCATCAGAGATGGTTTCAACATTATGCTCAATACCATCAGAATCCATAGTTTTCACGGTATCTTCGCGTTCAACATTGTTGAGATCTTCTCTCGTCGGTGAGAGATCTGGAAGTATCAGAGGAGTTTCAGTATCGTCCGAGCTTAAATCGTCCATGGTTTCAGGATTGGATGTAGATGCTGATCTCTCAGCACAATTGGTTTGATTAGTCAGATTTATGGTTGGATCGCATGAGACTGCGCTTCCATAGAGTTGAGTTGGTAGAATCAAGTACGCAATCAAAAAAAAGACTAATGGGAGAGTGAATCTACATATTGGCACTAAATGGTCATTCTTGCACCGAAGACGCAATGCAATCTATGCAGTCCCATTCATACAGTGTATATGTATTTTTTGTGGTAAAAAAGTTATTAGTTAACCTACTTGAGTGACATGGACACTACTATTACAAAATAAAGGGACAAAAACATAAAGACTGATTTTAGGGCAATCCATGAATACCCATTGCCAGAATCTTCCCCACTTTTCGCTTCTTGCGAGTACTCGCTGTCTGACTATTTAGTCCAAGCATCTTACTGCTTGTTGTGGATGATCTCAAAGCGTTTTTTACAGGCATTGTAACAAAGGTAAGTGTATTAAATGCGGCGCAAGAATACCGCACCTCTTTTCTTAAGACTCGATGGCAGTAAGCGACTTTTTATGCTTATGTTGGTTACGATAATTGTTATTACGATAGATTCTGAGATCGGTTATGTTGCTGATTTTATACCCGAGCAAATCTCCTCACGTGGTGGAGTTTTCGCATTTATTGTAATCGCAGCAATATTCGCAATAACTCAATACTTCATTTTAGACTATGTCAAGCAATCCAATAAAGAGACCAGAGAAAGAGTGTCTAAGCTCCTTACATTACACACTGGAGTTTCCGTTGTCCAGTATATACTTGCGGCAGTGATAGCACTTGTTATTTTGCAAATTCTCTTAACACAACAGTACAGTACCGTATCCCTCTATATCGTTCATGCCATTAGCTACGGGCTATGGATTGTTATTCTATCTCTCTTGGCGTTTGCTTTTTTCTTTTGGTATGTATCATCCAATAATAATCTCATTGTTCTAATATTTGTTCTAGCTATGATTGCGTATGTAGTCAACGGGATAACAAGTGTAGCTACATACTTTGACATGTTAACGCAACAGAAACGGGTAGTAACATCTACTGATGTGGCATACTTTCCTGAGTTTAGTATAGAATCAATTGGAAGTCAGATTGGGCTTGCCAGCCAGATAGCTTCGGCTGCTGCTTATGTTCTTACTTGGATTGGAACTGTCAAGATGTTATATCCGTACATCAAAAAATTGGGTAAAATCAAGTTCTGGATTATTATGGGAGTGGCTATGATTTACTATCTAATTTCATTTCCGCTGTTCGTATTGGGTTATTTTACTCCATCCGAAAATGTGGATGCAATGACAAACGTACTTATTTTTTCATTTGCTGGTATAATGTCTGGAATCATATTCGGAGCGGCTTTTTTGTCTGTTGCTAGAACTCTACGTAAAGATAGTGATCTTAGAAACCACATGGTAATTGCAGCGTATGGGTTTGTCCTTTTCTATATTGCTGGATCTGCTATGGCTTCGCAGGCCGCTTATCCACCTTATGGAATTGTCTCAGTCTCGTTTACTGGGTTATCTTGCTATTTAATATATACAGGGTTGTACTCTTCAGCTGTTACTGTTTCCCAAGATACAACATTACGTCTATCTATTAGAAAGTCTGTAAGTGAACAGGCAAAGTTTTTAGATAGTATGGGAACGGCTCAAATGGAACAAGAATTACAATCTAC
>JAATVR010000133.1 GCA_014523665.1 Nitrososphaerales archaeon TH526 | reverse complement strand
CTTCGACAGCCAACCAGCTTTTCTCTCAAATATTTGACCATTCTGCATAGCCTTCTTCATATAGGTTCTGGCTTCGTCCTCTGTAAACTTGCTAGTTTTTACCAGTTCATCGATGAAGTTTTTTGTGCCTATGTCGCTCATACCCTGACTGGTTAGGGTATTAAATACTTCTATAAATAACTTTATTTTATTTCCTTCAGAGCCTGGTTTTTCTAGTCTAGTAGTCAGATTTTCTTTAGGTTCTAATTCCTCTCTTCTGGACCTCACCATATCCAGGATCTCCTCCAATCCAGCTCTAAGCATCGTTAATTCAATTCTACTTGCTATTGCAGGAATATAGTGTACTAACTGGTCTAAAGTCTTATTGTTTAATTGCTGTTCGGGCATTAATAGTATATTTGGACTTAACCTCTTATTACATAGTTAGTGAATCTTAATTAACACCAATGGTCAAGGGATGCATTTATGCTAAAAGAAATTAAGTTTAACGACTTTCGCCAATGCGTCTGACTCATTGCTCGTCCACACCCTAAGCATTGATTGAACAGTAGGGACTTTGTAGATGCATTAAATGCCTCTCAAATTGCTTCGTGTTTAAAACTATATCATAAACTAACCCCCCATCAAATACTAGTAGAGTGGACATTTGATAATGTATGACTCTGGCGGCGAGTTTTAATACTTCTGTGAATTAGAAAGGCACATGAGTTCAGAAGAAAATTTCAGGAGATTAGGTTTAAGTATTATAATGCTGGAAGAAAAATTGGAAGAACTCAAGACGTATTCACAGGAAATGAGACGGGATAAATCAAAGTTTGATCCGGATGTTTTGATAAATATCTCAAGGCGGCTAGTTTCTGCTGCTTACGAATTAAGCCAATCGTATGAGAATTATAAAACGGTTAGACCTACACAATAACCTCCTTTTTTCTAATACGTATATTGAACTCGGAACTACTTAATAATTCTGGATAGGAGCAAAATGAATCTTCCATCACATCGCTGTTACTTGGAACAGAAATACCATTTCATCATTTCAAATGAATGACATATCCATTACCCCATTGGCAATAGTAACATAAACAAAATGGGGTAATGTATAACACTGACGAAATTGATAATTCAATAAATCTCTGATTCGTCATATTCCGTGTTCTTGTTGCTTGCAAATGTCTCTATTCCTGTTTCCTTCTGTATGGATGTACGATCTACTCTGGTTGTAAGTCGAAGGGTCTCGCATTTGTCTCGCTTGTCCATTTGCCAAGTCGCGTAGACCTTCACTTTCCAATTTAAAAATATTTATAGCTATATTCTGGGCCGCTAAATAGATAGAAGCTCTGTTGTTACCACCTTCTCGATAGGCATTCTGTTGGACCAAAGTTAGCTCCTCCATCAGTGCTACGGCGGTAAAGGATCTCCGCATTTCCTGAGGTCCCGTCAGCCCATACAACATACAGATTATTGCCAGAGGCAGCCATGGAAGGACTATCTGAACCTCCTTCACTATTACTCAGATTTATTATAGGACCGAAACTTGCGCCATTATTGATAGACCTTCGGTAAAGGATTTCTGTACCGCTACCTGTTGAGTCGTCATACCACGCCACGTAGACGTTATTTCCAGAAACAGCTACAACTGGAACACTGGAAGATCCGGCATTATTGCTTAAATTCTCTGTTGGACCAAAGCTATTTCCGTCATCAAACGAGGTCCTAAAGAAGACTTCGAAGTTTCCTGCTGTTTCGTCCATCCATATAACATACACGTTACTTCCAGATACTGTTATCGCTGGGGAGATTGAAAGCCCATCGTTATTACTTAGTATCACTGTTGGACCAAAATTAGCTCCTCCAGTTAAATACTATATTGTTCCCGACAGTTCGGCTTTTCGTTTCCACTCAGTTAATAATTCAACTACTTTGACCTGAAGTAGAAAGGAATGTATTTAATATCTCACTAACCTCAGCCGGATATTGATCCATTATTGCATGACCAGCATTCTTGATCTGTGCAAGCCAGGCTCCTGGAACTTTGCTTGCAATGACTAAAGCATTTCCATGCGGCATGTAGTTATTATCATCGGTTCCCGCTATGACCAACGTGGGTTTAGCCAATTTCGCTTCCGCATCACAAGCACCACTCCAGTTGGTCGCCTCCCAAGCAACTAAGTTTGCCTGATTCTT
>JAATVR010000132.1 GCA_014523665.1 Nitrososphaerales archaeon TH526 | reverse complement strand
TCGTTACAGTATTATACACATTAAACCACTCTGGGTGATGGTCCATCTTTTCAGCTTGAAGAGCTATTTCAGTCATGAATGTAAAAGCCTCAATGAAATTCTCGAATTTGAATGATCGATGAAGCTTTGAATCCTTAATGGTCCAAGCCCCCATATTGGAAATTGCTGACTCGAATTCACTCCCCGAAAGTTTACGATATTTTTTTTGTTGATCGTTTGACATACTACACTAGTGGTATTTTCATGTTATTACGGGTTTTCTTTGTTGCCTTCATCGTTGTCATATTTGATAGTCTCCTTCAAATGTTGTTGACAGTTAACCATGTGAGAAATTTGAGATTAGTAGGCTACCGCACGAATAAATATATCTTTTTGAAGTCCTTTTTCCTGATTCCCATCAGCGAAATCGGGTCCTGGATAGTAGAGCTAATATTATATTCTGCTCGATCCAAGATATTCAACAGTGAGATTCATAGACGATGATGGCTCTATCATAGTACCAAAATCTGTCCGACCTATAATCGACTCTCCAGAGACAGTACTTGGCAATAAATGCGGGGCATCAAGGCAATTCAGGCATGGAAAACTTCACATTAGAGAATATGATGATTACTATTCAGTTCATTCAGACAGAGTAAATCCGGAAAACGATCCACTTGGTCATCTGATCGCTGATGCTCCTGAATATTTGGTCGGCATACTCTCCGGCATCTCAACCTATTCAAGTCTAAAAGATAGATCTTTTAATCGTTCGAGAAAGAACAGCACAAACTCGTATTCTTCTTCCGTAACCGGTGTAAAGGACGTACTATCACCTTACCTCGCGGGAATATTTTCTGCCTATTCCGGTTACACCCTCACCAAGTCTTTGAAAAAGCTGGCTCCTAGCCGGTGATAGATTATGGAAAAGATAGAACAATTAGATCTTCATGATTCCTCTGAGCCTATTACAACGGAAGATGCGGTCTCAAAAACAATGGAATCAGCGCCACGAGTCTCGAAATTATATCTTCTAAAGGTGCTGATCAAGCTTATTCCAATACTAATTCACCTGAGGAGAGACCGTCGGGAGTGGGTAAGGAGAGAGGGCAGGAATATTGACACACAGAAATACGTCAGACACGCAGAGAAGACACTTGCCACTTTCATTGCACTTGGTCCTTCATATATTAAACTGGGCCAGTGGTTATCAACCAGAACTGATGTGCTTCCACAACCTTATCTTGAAGTCCTAGCCAAGCTACAAGATGATGTACCCCCATCGGATTTTTCATTGGTTCAGGAGACTTTAGAAAAGGAAATAGGAAAAATTGATCAAGTATTTGATAGGTTCGATAAGAATGCCAAATCTGGGGCCAGTCTTGGACAGGTCTACCTAGCCTGCTACAAGGGTCGAGATGTTATAATAAAAGCATCACGACCGAATATAGAGAAAACGGTCGCAAGAGATATTCTGGTCCTCAAGGCTATCCTGCCTCTGGCAACTCGCTTTATAGATCCTAATTTGAGGTATTCTGTTGAGGCGATGTTCTCGCAATTTGTCGAAACTATTAGTGAAGAAATGGATTACAGAATTGAGGCGAGAAATCTTAAGACGATTCGGCGAAACTTGAGCCATGATCCAACGGTACTAATTCCAGAGCTAATCCCAGAGATAACTTCTAGACATGTCCTCTCTATGCAGTACATCCCAGGGACAAAGATAACAGATATTGCTGCATTGGACGCCATGGCTTTAGATAGGGAGCGGATTGTATCGAAAGTACATCGTATATTCTTTAAAATGCTCCTGAAAGACAGCATATTTCACGCTGATCCCCATCCGGGAAACATTTCTGTCACTTCTGATGGCAAGATCATTCTGTATGACTTTGGTATGGTGGGAAGAATCGATGATGATACACGTTTGAAATTAGTAAGGTTGTACCTCGGCTTGATTGAGAAGGATCCTGTGCGAGCGGTGAATGTATTAATTGATCTGGGAACATTGGAACCTTCAGTAAATAGATTTATAGTTGAAAAGGCATTGGAATTTAGTATTAGGTCGCTTCATGGTCAACAAGTAGAC
>JAATVR010000131.1 GCA_014523665.1 Nitrososphaerales archaeon TH526 | reverse complement strand
GTACCAACAAGTTGCGTCAGATAGTCTTTTAGTTGAAACAGTTTTCTCTGCTATATCCGACAACAAATCCCTGTCACTGTTTAATATCATTGCAATCATGTCAAGTCATGCGTCAGACGGACAACCCACCGGAGAGATTCTTATATCACGTATGAATCTGACTCGCAAGCAATATTACACACGTATCAACCGCTTAGTAGATGCAGGTCTGATTACCAGGAAAAGAGCAAGATTTGTTCTTACTTCACTTGGAAGGGTAGTCTACGAAACCCACAAGACAATAGGTGTTGCAATCCAAAATCGATGGAAACTTGAAGCGATTGATTCAATACAAGCCTCTCAATTAGCAAACAGAATGCCTACTGAAGAGAGACAAAAACTTATCAACACGCTAGTAGGAGATTGCGACAAGATCAGAGATATACTTCTGTGCCACTGTGAAGCCGAAAAAATGATCATGTGTTAGAAATATTGTTCATCGTTTGACTGGGATTACAATCTAGTATCCAGGGCTCATAGGGGATATAGTCAAAGTATATACTCAGAAGTCCGTACGCCTAGGCCCAGGATTTGGTTCTTCCAACTTTGGTGTCTGCATAACCGAACTGGTTGATGGCATGGTCAATGTCTTGCATGCAGAAGAGTATCAAGGGCCTGACTTTAACGAGATGATAAAGACAACTGTTCGCCTCCTGGATAAATACAATACCAGATTTGATAACTCCTGCCGTATCTCTGTTGACGCAGCAAATCCTTCATTCATATCAACACTCAAACAAGCAGTAAATGAGGATCCCGATTATACAAAGCAGATTCAATACTACAAATATAACTATCCATCAATCTACGATCTGCAGTTCCTACAACATAATATGTTTGTGATTCCCGTTCCTTTCTCGAAGGAACATAAAGCAATGTTGGCACACTGCAAAGAACTAATGGAGTATCAAAACGATTACAAGTCCATTAACCCAAAGGTTCAACAACAACAAACTCATAGCATCGTTACGTACTGCATTAGAGAAATGCGATGGATCGTTAGATAAGGAGACGACATCACATTTCCGGCAGGTTGGAACTAACAAGTTAGTGAGTAACGTTTGTGTTTGCATCATATTCAGTTTTCTTTCAAAGTAAAGATCGAAGAATTTCACTTTTAGGTTGGTCGCTGATACCTTTCTGCCCTTATATTATTTTATAATAGATAATGCTACTTCTGCCGGTGGTTGGGCCTTTACATCGGCAAAATTAATTGCTCACTGCCAAACGTATCGGAATGAGGTAGGTGGCCTAGCCAAGGGTCGGCCTATCTCATACTACTAATAAAATGTCATGTAGATAAGGAAGCAACTAGTCACGATGATTTGCTGTCATTGCAATTTTGGCATCCATCTAGTCCAACCGACTGATGAACCCTTCCTTAGAACCAAAAAAGACTGCCCCTAAGAAGCAGGATTACTTCACATATCAGATCGTCTGAATAGAATATGCAAAATTCTGTATATTTTTAGAATCTCCAAACTCGTCATTACGTCGTAACGTAAAATTACAAATGCTTCACCAACATGACTTATGTCATATTTCCAAAATGAAATAAGACATGAAGAGAACAAGAATATTGGCGACAGTTGCCATGGCTGCGGTGCTAGGAATTATAATAACAACAACGACAACCATCGGAACGGGAATATTTTTACAACAGGCTAATGCATCAAATTGTCACATACATGTAGGAGGTAACTCCGGATGTTCCAATGAAAATTCATTCCGTTCGAGCCAATTTAATTATCAAGGGATGGATCCTGACGATGACTATGACGGTCCTTATCTATACCACGAGCACCACGGAGATAGTGATGATGACAATGACCGGGGACATGGAAACGATAGGAATGATAATGCCAACAATGATGATGACGATTAGATAATGACAATTAGCTCATAGGACTAGTTAGAGACAGTTTTTAATTTTTTTTGGGATTAATAGAAGTAGCAATAACTAACTCTACTGCTACTGCTTGAGCATGATATTGTGATACCTACTTAGAGTTTTGCAGCAAAACATGCTTGTGATTCCAGTACCCTTTAGCAAGTATCACAAGGAGATGTTAACACACTCAAAAGAAATGATGGAATATAACAATGGACATATGGCTATCAATCCTTCTAAACATGGTAAGTTAATCACAGTGTTACGTACGGCTATGGAGAATGGGGAAGGAATGCTTGACAAGGAAGCAACTTCACATGACGATTTATTTGAACTACCTGTGTCACCAACAAGAATATGACGATGTCTCTGAATTTGCGTGGCCGTGATTAGATTAGTCACTCAACCCGCTTAGGTGTCCATCCCCTTTTTCTTGTCCCTGTTGTTGTTCTCCATCAGTGGTAACACTAGCCTGCCCAGAGCTGCTTTTCTAAGCGTCATTCTGCCCAAAAGCAGCTGCGTCACTGTAGCGATTCTTCCATCTGCCGCGATCTGTTCTGGTCTCCTTCCAGTGAGGTTCCACGCAATGCATAACCCATCCATGATTAGATGACTCCAACAGAATTGTCTTGTTGTTCTTTTTGGTTTTCTTCCTTAATATCTGATGATATCATTGATACAGGTAAGACATTCCATCTCGAATATCTTTACAGCATGTCCTATAATGAAAAGACCTATGACGCAGGTTTTGATTATCAGGGTAATGCTTCCACAGTTCGTATATGTTATGTTTACCAGAGATTCGTTCACCAGACTGAGGAAATTCAACTATTACGTCGTAATGATAAATCTCGTGTGATCTGTCTATATCTACGCCAGTGAACTCCCAGTGACGATCCAATGCAGCACGTATTTCTGGAGTGTCCAATACTCCTAAACCATTTCACTTCGATTTCGATAGTTTCAGG
>JAATVR010000130.1 GCA_014523665.1 Nitrososphaerales archaeon TH526 | reverse complement strand
TGAATATTCCCACGGACTCACTATGTGGTTTCCTGAAAACCAACACAAATACAAGCTACACAGAGATAAATACATGATACTATCCATGACAAAGGAGTATAAAAACTGGAATGAATTTTTAGCAACCTATCATACCGAACGTCCGGGGGGTATGGTGATTAAACGATAGTTGATCCAAAAAAGCGTATCAACTGATCTGATACTCCCTTTTTGATAGGATGTATGTGAACTAGCTGTGTGGCTGTCAATTAGGTTTTGAAATCTGTGCATTTGGGACTTAGTCCCTTTTGCCAATATAATTGGAGGCATGCGACACAGCAACTGCTGTTTGCTTAGTAGAGTACTCATATTTCTGAGATCCTTTCACAGGAACATGTCCACTGAATATGGCCCCCAGCACAGATATGATTATCCGGCATTACCGTTACTAGCACTGAGCTATTTTGTACACTTGGCAGATTTCCGAGAACAACCATTTGCTTTAGCTGCGTTCATTGGTTTGCAAATTCTGTCTATAGGCAGGCTCGTTTCTGTAATTCTATTTTGAATTCTGAAATGGCTTCCTAATAGATCTAAGAAGAAGAAAGTGGCACACTGTAGGTATCTTCAAGGAATAATTCTTATAAGACTATACAGTCTTTAAACAGAAAGTATGGAAGGAGACGCACTTACTGGATATTATGACTATCGTAGCTTTCTGCATGACGGATTATTAACGTCAGATCCAAATGCTGGCAGATTTGTCCAGGCGGAACTATTTTTGATTCTACAGGATGATGGCACAGCTTCTGGGACGCTCTCATTTCCGCCAGAACCTGGGGCATCCGAAAAATTATTTGTAGACATTAATGGAATTCTTGAAAATGTATCATCCCTCACACTTCTCGAATTAAAAGGTGTCGGGCGTGAGAAGACCAGTATTTCTGATTATTCATACGAGTTTTCATCTTCTGTAGCTCACACCTGGGAAAAAGATGTAGGCTATCGTTTAGCATTGACCGGAACAGTTGTGATAACTCGAACAAGTAATGTTGCCGAAAACCAACTATCGCAGAGCGGTACGAGAGCAAATTTTATCGCAGTTAAACAGGATTTTCCTGAGCCACGAGATATTTCAGAAGTATCAATCATCCCAACTGCCCTAGCTATGCTCGCATCTAAATCACATCGGCTCAAGCACGCTGTTTGGCATACGATTCGTATACGAGGGATATGGTATGACTTGGATGAGGAAAGTAAGACGGAGATTAGGAATTTAGGCTGGGGCTTAGATCGGCCGCCATTCGACGAGAACGCGGACCTTAACCTGAGTAATGGTGCCGGAGAAGATTTTCTTTTTATGCATAGAAAGATGATCACCATGATGCTCCAAGAATACAATTCTCAGGGTATTCCTTTTATCGAGGGCTGGAAATCATTACCTGAACCAGACATGCCACAGTTTTTTTATTCAGAGAAGGATGATCCTAATAGTGTAGATAAGAAAGTGTATTATCTCGATTTGTCAAAATCAGGCAATATGGTGCCGCCGGCGTACCTAGTGCCAACCGGGAGTAAGGATGACGATATTGCATTTTTCAGGCGATTGAAACTGTTGAAGAATCCAGAGTATTTCACTTATGGAATGTCACGCCTTGAAAGAATATTTAAGAATAAAATGTTCCTATCCACCATATCACTTGGTGCTCTTGGCAATTTAATTGAGTTTGAGATTCATAACCAAATGCATATGCGTTGGTCCAGTATCCCTCGGGATCCAAGGTCTGGGGTGCCATTGGAAAGAGATTCATTTGATTTTGACGATAAATGGAACGATCCAAAATATGATTACCTTGGAGACTTTTATTCATCTCACGTTAACCCCCTTTTTTGGAGATTGCATGGATGGGTTGATGATAGGATAGAAGATTGGTTTAGCGCACACGAAGCCGTAAGTCCTGGCGAGATTGAACGTTACGAATATCAAGAAGTCAAATGGTTTAAACCAGGGAAGTGGGTCAAAGTTGCAAAACCTCTTTATTGGCCTGAACATCACCACCATCATCACCATCACAACGACTCTCACCCTGACGAACAATCTGAAATTAATGATATGTTGAGAGTCTTAGAAATCATTAAAATTAGTTTAAGTCGTAAGAGTCCAATGATCAAGATGATTGAGCCATCGTTAGGCTCCCATCTAATGAGTTTTATGCATGAGATTAGGATTGAACACTAGACAGCCCCCCAACGAAACGGTTCTGCTACCAGTAACCAATGAAAGTACCAATAGGTATCGCTGTCTCAATAAAATTGTAAAGGGCAATGAAACTGCAGGCTGCTTTTATGGGGAGAATGTGCACCTCAATATTTTTTGGGGTTCCTGCTATTTTATAAAGATGCCATTTAATGCAGATTTTGACTGTGTTATCGATCCTCTAATAGGTGGTGACTAAGGGGGCGCTGCCTAAGTAACGCTCGCCGAAAAGCAGCAGGAGGATAGCTATCTTTCGGCGCCGAAAAAATTATATTCTTAGTCCGACCTTCAATTGTTGCACATCTTAAACTGGTTTATTGTTAGGTGGTTTGTGATAAAATGCACGGAACCACCAGTTGAGGATGCTAGGCTTCGATACGCTGTTATAAACGCAGAACCATTACCGGCGCCTGGCCTGATTTCTCAAGATCGTGCCACCGACAATGAAATAAAAGAGAGCTATGAAAACGCCACTTCTCAAGGCCCAATTGCAAACGTGACAATGACCCCGGCAGGCAATATGACATCAAGTTAGGAATATTGATGTGATAATCAAGTCGTACCTGATCCTTTTTTTTCTTACCAATATGGAATGTTTAAGAGATTTGATGTTCAAAGATCAAAATCTATTCATATTATTTTCAGATGCTATTATTACACGGCCTCTAGGAGAGATCTGAGCCACGGTAGCATTCAGTTAGAATGTTTGTCTTAAACTTTCATGCATCACTCGTCAACCCTTTCTTTGGTATATATATCGTATAAATAACGTAGTATTCCTTTATTGAATAAGTGGGACACGGCTGAGTTTAACAAGAAAATAAGAAAAACGCTGAGATATGACTCAATTCAGATTCTGAATATCCAAATGATACTCATCTAATCTCCAGATAGCCGAGTTCCTCACGCGTTTTCATAATTACACTACAAATAAAAATATACCAAGTTCAATTCAGACCAAAACCCTTAAGAACAATAATTAATCGTCTTAGCCATGACCGAAAAATATGAAGGCGAACTCGTTGGTGTTTGTGTAGACAAGGTTATAGAGGGCATGGAGCCATGGCAGTATACTGCCCCTGAGAGAGATGCGAAATCAGTAATGAGTGCGCTAGAATCTTTGCCAGATCGACAGAGGTTAGCAATAATAACGGCAAAAAAATGGCCTAAGAAAAAATTAACTGTGGCTTTTTTGGATGGAGAAAGAAAAGTCCAAAAAAAAGTAAAGCGTTATGCCAAAACTTGGTCAAGTTTTGCTAGAATCAACTTAAGTTTTGTCGCCGGTACCAATGCAGACATACGAATTGCATTTGAGGAGGGCGACGGTTCATGGTCTTTCATAGGAACGGATGCAATATCTATTGATCACAACGAACCGACGATGAATTTTGGATGGCTTACTGAAGAATCAGCAGATAAAGAATATTCAAGAGTAGTTATACACGAATTTGGTCACGCTTTAGGTAGCATACACGAGCATCAAAATCCTTCGGCAAATATACCTTGGAAAAAGGAAGCAGTATACGCCGAGCTAGGTGGCCCTCCTAATAATTGGTCGAAAGAACAAGTGGATCATAATCTGTTTGCGCGCTATAGTAAGACAATTACGCAATTTACTGCATTTGATCCGAACTCCATAATGCTCTACCCCATACCTGCAAGATGGACAACCAATAACCAGGCGATAGGCGGGGACAATTCTGAACTATCGAAAAGCGACAAAGAATTTATAAAAATAATATATCCCTAACTTTTTTAGAAATCTTTTTTTTAGAATATTAATAGCTATCATTAAAATTCGTATTAGCACAGGATTTAATTTGGGGCTGTAGGTGAATGTCGTATATTGAGGGCATAATTAATGCTGTTGATATGCTATATGAAATTAAGGGATCCCCTAACGGGAATGAGACTGGATTTTCATTTGATCGTCAATACAATCCGATGGTGGAGATAATAACACCTGAGTGGTTCCATTCTGGTTGTCATCGAATACTGCAGACAATATCTCCTACATGGGACCAATTAGATGGATTAAGATTTGTACGTAAAATGGTTAATGATCTGAATAAAAAGGATTTTGGACTTATCCCGAGGAATTTCGAACAAAGTTTTTGCTGTTGGTATCAAGCATATCACTATTTGCCCAGGGAGAAATGGGGCATACACCTAAGATACGATAGCATTCTTGCTATTGCTTCGGATTTACGGGATAAGAATAGGTTATCGCTTCATCTGACTGATTACGACTTGGTAAAAAGTGCTTTGATCTACCTCTACGTCCATTGCTTGTTTCATTACCTTTTGGAAAATGCAACGAGTCTGATGGAACTCATATCAGACAACCCTTCTCTTTATGGAACGTATATTTCAAATATTTATGTCAATGTATTTAATTCTAAAGCATGCATTGAGGAAGCTCTTGCTAACAGATTTATGTTACAGTTTGCAAGCGAATACCGGATTGACGAAAAGTATCTAAAAAGCAAGCTTTTACTACAGGGAGAAGGCTATCGGGATTTCATCCATTTTTCTGGAAAAAATTTTCAAAGAGGAAACAGACGACTGCTGTCTCAAATTAAGAATTCTAAATTGGAACCCCCTCTGGATCAGCCATTAGAACGACTTCTTGATCAAAACCTTTCCATGAATATCGATAGAAAAGAATTAAGAGTGCCTATCTGGTTGCACTACTCCGCGAACCCGATGTATCAAATAGGTAGCAATAGATAGCCTCTACTTCAGTCCTAGAGGGGAATAAACCTTCAATAGTGATATAATGTAATCAACGGATACTCTGGGGAATAATTGCAAGTTAGTACTAAGAGATGTCTAATGCGAAAATAAAAGCGACTTGGGTAATGATGAAATTAGTGGCACGATTGCGTGACAGCCTGGGTCCTAGACCTGGACAGACAGGAGACTTTTCAAGTCCGTGGTGAGCAGATCCAGTGGTAAAAATAACTGATCCTCATAACCGACGCTCCTCCTGGTGGATTCAATGATGTTAAAGACCCAGCTGATGTTCAGAGGATGCATGATCTAGCACTTACCCCACTAGGACGAAATATTCTGGTCTCAGACATATTTGTGCCAACAACCGGAGATTACGACGGACAACTAGCTATCCTTAAGGACGATGCAGATACGAGCAGGGGAGCATTTACAACAACAGCACAAAATGGAACTGGTACCGCTGGCGCAATAAAGGAGATAATTGCGAATTGTGGAGAGGCTCCACCTACTGGAATATGTCCAAATGAAAACGTGCAGCATTGGGACAAAATTGTATTTAGTATAAAGAATCGTGACTTAGCGGAGAAATTAAATCTTACTGCCAATACCGAACTTGACATAAAAGTTCTCTATTATCCTACCAGTGTCGCTGATATCAAGCAAAAGTTTCTAGATTTTCTGAATGCACCCTACTGTGCCTCACGAAAATCGGTGGTCATTCTTGATGTTAAATATGCAAACAGCTATTCTGCGCCTACACCTTCAGTCCCTTCAACTAAGCTGACATCGGAATCCATCTCCCTAATGAAATCTTTAACTGAAGAAAAGAGACCTGATCTAGATATGATCAGACAACTCCAACTATCAAATTCAACAGGGAATACAACATCAGCCGCTGTTATGATTTCGATTTCGCCAGTAGGATAGAGTAGAGTATCAACACCACTCTCTTTTTTTAATAAAAAATAATGACAGGATACGGTCGGTCTCTTAGTTTGGTATCAAGCTCATGTACAATAGACGTAGTATTACGAGTGACAATGAACTCCCATACCGCTTATCTGCCGAATGTAGACGTTATCTGTGTAGACATAAATTAAAGCTCGTTAGTATTAGTCTTTTGATTCTGGATTCAACAACATTCTCTCAGATCATGGTATAACTGACGAGTACCAAAAATGTTGCTCGCTGTACAACTAATCAAAATTAAGCTCAAAATCCGTTAACGGAAAAGAAGGTAAGCTCATAGCTGCAGACCTTAATTGTAATATCCCTCCGAGAGCTCGAGTCAACTACTTCATGGTAAACCGTAAAAGATACATTTGCAAACTACGACGTCGAAGCTAGATGATTAATTGTTTTCTAACTTTATCAATGTGAGCACTCTTTAATGACTAAGGGAAAATCCTACAGTTGTTAGAAATGCCTTTTATGATGAATCTGACGCGATTTCAAACCGTACGAATTTGGGTATTAACAAGTATCTAAGATAGGTAACAGTCACATGGTTTCGTTGCTATCAAATTATTTCCCATCCTCTACTCCTCTGCTACTTTATTTCTCAATATTCCATATCCAGAATGGCTTGTTAATGCACCCTGTTCGAAAATGACGGTCCTCGTGTTGCAGCTCGCGCACACTTGACTCTTATTTGTTACTATAATTTTTGTCGGATCTTTGAAGGCCATCTCAATCAATTGCATAATAAATATGTTTAAGTTGTCTTTTACTGTTCTGATGGTACTACATACGGTAATTTTACACACAAAAAGTAGTAAAGTAGACTCTCAAATGGAAGTTAGAAGAAATAGGCTATCTCTATACTTCCATTCCGATAGTCAAAAGAACAGTACAGTGGACTGGACTTATATCAATTGCAAATGATTCCAATTCCAATCCTTCTGGCCTACTGGTCTACAGTACCACTTGTATGATTTTATTTCTGCTCATGAACAGTATAAACCCCAAATCCAGTTCTCAACCAATGAGAATATCCTAGATAATAAGTTAAAAAAGTACCCAAGTCTACCGGCTATCTGTGGAGAGTCGAGCAAACTGAAAAACAGATAATCTCTATAGAAGACTCAAAGTTTAGAGCCTCTGGGAACGGGATTGGGGCGGGGGGTGTTAGAACCTTTCTTTTTGAAGCACGTTCTCCTGGTACATCCAAGATCAGTTGTAGTCTTAAGAGAGGTTGGGAGAGGGGACATAATCCGATTAAACAATTTCAAGTGTTTATTAACGTTAGATAGTCGTCTGGTAACTAACAAGTATTGCTTTTTATACCTCCTTAGAAAACGCCACTATTTTTCGGTTAATTCAAGCTACACATCTACGACCACCTTTTTAGGCGATCCTCTCGCTGATATCATTGAAAAATCGAATGGCTTTGAACAAAGTGCCGATGGTGGATTTACGGATGGAGTGGAGATGCCAATTTCAAGTGTAGAAGTACCACCAGATATACAATCTGGTATGAGTATAGAGCAGAAGCATTACCCAGCATATTCATACGCAACTCCTTGACACTGATATACAGAATTCGGGTACCGGAATCCCGACTATAATGGGACAATCTTTTGCTTAAAAGATCCGCTAATTGAAGAAGGCAAATCTATTGACGTAACAAACACAATTGATTTTAAGGCTAATCCAATATGTGCAGTTGCGTACGTGGGGTATGGATGGTTTATCTTAGAATGTGCTGAACCTCAATCTGAGAACGTCAGGCTTCGATACATTACTGGAACTCTGAACAACTGCCACAACCCCACCCCTGAATTGGTGTCGCAGGATCGTGCCATTGACAAAGAGATTAAGGAACTTTGGAAAATATCACCTCTCAGGCACCGATGTCAAATGTGACATAAATCTCGACTGACAATATGACATCAGGAGCTTAGACTTGGATCCACATCCGAACGGGGAATCCATTGATTCATTTTTCATTGTTTTTCAGGGACTTACTAAGTAGGGAAACAAACTAAAGATGAGCCGATTCCTTTTGCTGACTTTATTCCTAATACATCGAAGAAAACCTAGGCTCTGCTGAACCGATAAACATTCGTATATTTGATTATGGAAATTTGCAAACTTAACTAAACAACAGGTCTGATTGGAGTCCGTCTGATTCGGGAAAGAGATAGACTGCCCAACCTTGAATGGATTGCGGAATTTGAATATCTTTTCCTTCGGAAGTACTAACGTTTGTTAGAAAGGTATTGACATTGATATCATCACAGAAGATAGGCGGTTTACAATCGTTTGTGATACTGGATTGAACGATTACTGTTGCTGGTTTCTTGTATTGGGCATCATCAGGTGCAGTTGTATTAACACGTGTATTGGTAGTAGTAGTTGTAGTTGTGATAGTTGTAGTTCCCTCAGGTTCAGTCACAGATGTCTCATTATTGTTAGTAGTAGTTGTAGTTCCCTCAGGTTCAGTCACAGATGTCTCATTATTGTTGGGAGTAGTACTGGTAGTACTGGTGACAGTTGTAGTCTTAGTAACAAAGTCCTGTTGAGAACCCGAATTCTCATTACTAGCTGCAATAGGCGATACAGCAACAACACTCAAAATAAGTGCCACAGGTATTAGGAAAAGGACTATTGTGGGAATCAAATACAGTTAACTATATGTGCTAATAGATAAATTAGAAGTAATAAATTTCTATAGATGTTTACTGAATAAAAAGTACAGCGAAGAGTTCATCTCATTTAATAAACTGGATTCATGGGCACTATTCTCAGTCTGGAAGAATGGTCCGAGTATGGGCTCCAGAAGATAGCTTTGTACAATATGACATCACACAGAGTACGAACCCCGACTTTGATTCATCATTCTCATCTGAATGTTCGGGTAGAATAAATGGCGGTGACCAAAAGAACTGTTACATATACAATGATTTGATACCAAGGGGACCATCCTAAGAGTTGTCCTAGAAAAAGTTCCACTTCTCCTTTTCTTGTTAAAGATTCGTTCACTAAAAGTGTCAATTGATTTATTCATATTCGTTTCACATATAAAAATATTAAAACTTATAATTATGTGAATTAGTACATTTCATAATTGCGAGATCCTTTTTATTGACAAACTAATACCCTTCGCCTAGTTCAAATTATCCTTCAATCTGTGATTAACAAGTAAAGGCTTTTAATAACTTGAGACCTCTGCTGGTGGTGTATTTTGTTACCCAACTCGATTTCTAAAGGCTGAATCCTCCCCTATCTTTCGTAAGATGTAAGGCAAGTATACTCTGTTTGTTGCTTGATCAGCGTGTATGAAGCTTAATCCTTGCGGAAACCATCGAAGTATGTTACTCTCTTGTGAATAGTATTTTCCGATAAGGACATTACTGTTAACACACCTTATTTCGTCATGAAAAAGACCTTGAGTAGCATCCTGCATTTCTACGTGGTCATTTTTGTCGACGACCTGTGCTGTACCTGCAATGACATTTCCGAAAACATAGTCGTTTTTTAAGCTCCTGTTTCCTTTACTATCTGTATCAAAGTGGTATCTAAACCGAAATACAGTATCACTCCATCCAGAATCGGAAACAAGTTTGCCTATCCAGATTCCCACCATAGAGTCTAAGGTAGGCTTTTTCGACTTACTGTATAGGAATTCATGATCTTGCTCGGTCATAAACTCAAATGGGTATCTTCTTGACATAGAAAAGGTTAGAATCTCCCTACCAAGTTTCGGAGCCCCCATGAAGGCTTTGCCAAGCATAGTATTTTCATCAATTATTTTTAGGACATCGTAGAACTGATTGTACGGGAAATCTTGGTACTCTAACAATATTACTTTACCAAATCCATCTATCTCTTTCTGGATCCCTCTATTCTTGGCGAATACAGGGACCTCATAAGGATGAGTAATTCCTACTACATCACCCGCTTCAGTCTTGTTAAACCGCTTCCAAAACCCTCCGAAGTACAGAAGTAATGTATTTTGAATATTGCTATCCCGAGAATATATCCCCTTCCATTGCAAATTATTATATATCATGAGGCTCTCGGGATCAAGTCTCCAGTTACTATCGTCGAGCTCTTTCTTTGGACTATTTGCTAGTATGCTGGTATCCAACTCTGACTTTGCAGAGTCAAAGAATTCTGAAAGATCACTTCTCGAGCAGTACATTGGTTGTGTTACAGCACAAGTATTGCCTAGTTGTGTACTCAGTGGCAATGACGCATAGCTTTCATCCCAATCTTTGGCTATCCGAGATGCGACGATTGAAGCCACTGTCATTACGGATATCTGAGGATTTACTCCTACCGAAGTAGGGAAGACGCTCGCATCACAGACAAAAAGATTCCTGAAACCATGAACTACGCAATTAGAATCAACGACGGAGTCGGATTGCGAAGTACCAATCTTGTTACCACACTGAGGATGTGCTGATCCTAAAAGAAGATTCTTCGGATCATTTACTATCTTCTCAAGTAACTTGGAAAGTTCTTCTTCATTCGTTACTATTGGCACAGCTCTATGAGAATTAATAATTCTCTTTGCCCCAAGTACAAACCACATTTTTGCCAGAACTTCAACTCCCTTTGCAATTGCTTTGAGCTCCTTTTGCGACGGCTCATATCTCACGCTCGCTCTGCCCGTATTAGTAAGAGCTACTCTTCCTACGTTGTCGTCACGTACTACTATTCCGGCCATTGCATAATTGTTGTATCTTTGAATTAGATTTCGATGTTCAAGCGCTCCCCCTGCCGAAAGTGCGATCGAGAATTGTAGCAATGGGAGAAAAATGCTCTCTATCAAGAATTCATCAGTACTGTCATCAATACCATACTCCTTTCTAGTAACATCAGATTTTCTAGTCACTCCAAAGTCATGTACAGTATATGCCATCGGAATCCCTTGGTTGCCCTTTATTTCATAATCAAAATCCCCTATTACTTCGACTCCCGGATGCAGACACAGTCCTACACCGGCAGTTTTCTGCGCAATACCGTTTTGTAGAAGCAGTTTCGACGAAGCTATGGCTCCTGCACTTACAATAATTATCTTTGCATTAACCCTTATCCTGTACAACTTTGTTTTGTCCATATTGATGAAACTGCCTTCTACACCTTCCGCAATTCCATTCTGATAAACGATTCTTTCTATATCGCAATTGCAATAGATTCTCATAGCTGAGTCAGCGCTCATTAAAGCTCTGTGGATGTAAGTAACTAGAACATTCTGCTTTGTCTCGTAATGACAACCAACGTGACAGAAACCACATTGCATACAATTCACACAATTTCTAAAATTCTTACTGTGTTCTCGTAGACCTAACTTTTCTGCGCCAATCTTGAGCATCAAATTATTTCTGTTTAGTTCATCATCTCCTACTTCAGTGACATGAAGGATTGAACGTACTCTCTGAGTATGATAGTCCCACTCAGTCCCAGTAAATTTGACTCCTTTTTCGCTCCATTCTTTTCGAACTTTTTGCGGGATATCAAAACAAACAGCATCATTGATTATTGTTGATCCACCCAGACAGCAGCCCTGGGCAATCGCTACCCTTAAGTTATCTGCAAAATTAAAACCGGCATTTTTCCAGAGAAGTGGCATCATATCTAATTCGCGCTGGTTCATATCTCTCCCTTCATAGTATCCGCCCTTTTCAATCAATACTACACTTCTACCTGATTCAACAAGCTCCTTGGCAAGAACCGCGCCGGAAGCCCCCGATCCTATGATGCATACATCTGCATAATCAGCCACATCATCTCCAATAACTTCATACTTTTCGTGCCTATCTGTTAGATCTTCTATTCCATAAATTATGCCCATACAAATCCCTCTTGCCGTGGCCATATGATAACCTGATGGTACGAAACTCTTCTTGGGAACCTTGGAACCTGTGGACCATCATATCCAATATTCCCAACTCGAGTCTCTTCTGCCAAGGAGTCAATCAGGCTACTAAATATTACAATGAGTTGATCAAAATTGTATCTACGGTCTTGATGCCCCTCGACAAATTCCGTGATTCCCTCCTTGACTTCGTCATCAAGATTCCCATTGTTCAAGAGATCTAAATTAATTCTGTATTCAACGCCGATTAGTTCTCCAACCTCAGCCAACATGTTTAGCATCCGTCTGGCATTGCCTGAGTAGATATCTGGTGCATCAGGGTTTGGCATAATAGGATCAACCCGTATGTGATATTGTATCTCCCTTCTAGTTTTCGAGGTCCTAGTATGAATCAGCTCCTTGCGTCGATTGTCCTTAATCTCTAGGAAAACATCAGGAGTTCCTTCGAAGGATTCCCAAAAATCGTCAAATTTGGATTTGTCAAACCGGATTGCAAAGGTGCCCTTTGTATTTGTTTCTGATTCGCCAAGTAGGTCATCTGGCTTCAATATAGGATCCTCATCAAAAGCCTCAACACGTAGATTTTCCATAGGAAGCTGCTCCTTGGAGATGATCTTTCCCTTCAAGTCAAAAATTTGCATCTTGAGTGCGATGTTGCCTAATGATAGATAAGAATTATGGTATTCAACATACACTCAATATGATACGGCTCTGAATCAAATTTAAGATAGTTGAAAGATCTATTTCTTCATGTTCATTTTTCAATCGATAATATTTGTAATGTAGCAGGGTTTCGTGAAGCGAATTGGTCTTCGAACACCAACTGTAAAGTTTCGGCGCCGAAAAAGTATTGATTTTCTGGATTTTCGCACCTCTGTAGCCCAAACAAGCTACCTTTAATATTAAACCCGTTCCTGGATGCTCCTTGTTCTTAAGGCTCGTCTTAAAGTTCTTTAATACATCTTGTAACTATCTATGTCCTATCGGATTTAGGACTGTTGTATCCTATTCAATGTATGAAGGAACTTGAAAGTCTCGTCTTCGATGACATTACAAAAAGGTACGAACAAATAATTTATTACGAAGAATACTCTGAACGAGCCACTGCAAAATATTTTTTAGGTTTGCTTCCAGATCATAACTCTGATTGCAAACCATATTTTATCTACGCAAAAACCTGCAACCAAATTTCCTAAAGGAATTGTAATTGCAGGTTATTACAAAAATTAAGGTAATTCCTATTGATTTGTTAAGAAATATGTGTGTGGGAGAGATTAACGAATGGGCCTTCTGACGAATATAAAGCCGAAGAATAGGATAGATACCAGCAGCAAATAATGGTCATGTTCGTGTGTCACAACAATACTTATATGTTAAAAAATATGTATGCTACCGTGTATAGAATCTAAGAACAGTTGGCATTGTATAGAATCTAAGAACAGTTGGCATTGTATAGAATCTAAGAACAGTTGGCATTGTATAGAATCTAAGAACAGT
>JAATVR010000129.1 GCA_014523665.1 Nitrososphaerales archaeon TH526 | reverse complement strand
TGTCTGAAAGGATAGCAAAGGACCGTGATATAGAATTAGAAAACATTATCGGAAACTTGATGATCGCTGAATATCAAGTCGATAAACTCCAATCTAGATTGAGTGAGAGGGTAGGGGGTTTGGGTTCAGGGAGTAACAGGAAATCCTCTTCATTTGTGTTTAAGAAAAATGATAAATGGTATAAAGTTATGTTATCAGTTGAGGAGATGACTAATAGAAATATCGTTGATGATGACATGACATAGGTCTATTATTTCATTGATACCCTAAACCCCTGAGGGACCTGATGTCAATTAATAGATCCTTTTACCATAAGACATCTTAAGTTTCTAAATAAGTTAAGCGACTTTTGTTTCTGCATTCTAAACTAATATTCTAGTCCCTATCTTAGTATCTGATTCAATAACTTTGATAATGTTGGTAGCGCTAGATCGTAAAATCACAGTAGGGATTCTTGAACGTTCTATGATCTTTAAAGCAACCATATCCATCAAATCGTACTTTCCTGCCATTGAGCTATTTTTACCCAATACCTCTATGCATTTATTAACGGTAACCCTCTTGAAAATCTTTGCGTGTCGATTGATATTTGGATCAGAATCATAAATCCCATTGACATCGGTAGCATTCACAAATATCTGAGCCTTAACCTTTTCAGCGACCAATGCAGAAGTTGCATTAGTACTCTGACCAGGATGCAATCCTCCTAAAATCACTGGTTCTGCTGTCTCAGCTGCAATAGAAACTTCTTCGAGATTTGTGGGTACCTTTGGATAGACACAGCCAGGTACTGAATGCAGAAGTAACTTAGCATTAAGTCTCGAAACTTCTATGCCCAATATATCCAGACTTGCTTCATCACTTCCAAGCTCTCGTGCAAGATCGATATAATGTCGAGCAATATTTCCTCCGCCTGCAATGACTACAGGTTGTACACGTTTATTCAATTCAGATATCATCACACCATATTCTTTTATGAATCCTGACTTTGCACTACTACCAAAAATACTACCACTAAGTTTAATGACTACCTTCTTTTTCCTGAATAATTTACGCATGTCGTCTCTGACCCTTCGCTGATCCCTCAACTAGGGTCCCCAAGCACCTTATGGATAACAGAAGTCACTGCGTTTCTGCTCTCAGCAGTTGTGTATATCCTTAGCATATCAAGAAATCCTGTGATTGAATTGATGACAGGAATTTCTGAGATAGGGGTATCGTATGCCCATTCCTTGTCAACTAGAATAATGGAATTGATTTCTTCTTTAGAGGGAGTGAGTGGCACTGAGGGCGCTCTGGATGCGTCCACGAACACAGTATTCTCATGGACCCCTGCAACATTAGATATACGAAGTCTTAACTCATCAAGTGTCGTAATACTCATCTTGTTATACAACCTGTCCCGCTTATGTAAAAATTTTTCATAGACACATTTTAGTAACCGTCTATCTCGATAATCCTTAGCTAACTTTGCTGCATTTTCATCCCTGTTAAATGAGCAAATTTGTTCAAGAGTAATCTCATCGGTTAGGTTGAGAAATTTGTCAAGTGAAATCTTTGTGATTTGTAAGTAATTGTCTGCTTGTGCTATGGAATGGAGTAGCATTACTTCAGCTGATCTAACTGTCTTGTGGAAATAGACGGCTTTGAACATTTCGTATCGGGATATAAGCATCGATTCAAATGAATAAAGAGCAGATTTATTGATCGCCAAATGTCCTGATGCCACCACTTCAAAGGAGGCTATTAGCCTATGGTAATCAATCTTGCCGTATTCAGCTCCCGTAAATAGGCTATCCCTTGGCAAGTAATCCATGATATCAGCGGATAAACTGCCGGCAATTATTTCATTTAAGAAACTTGATTTAGATTCACCAAATGATAACCTGCATATATCTGAAGGAGTAAACCCGTGCCTACTTAAAACGTCTCCAATTTCACTTTCGAGGATCACTTTTTTTCCTATATCTTCATGTGTCATTTTGCATTTACTCTCCAAAACCTCTTCGAAAAGATGAGAGAAGGGTCCATGACCAACATCATGTAGTAGAGCAGCTAACCTCAATTCTTGTAAATTGTCTTCGTTATCAATGAAGCCCTTCCTCAGGAGACTCTCTCCAGCATACCCCGCAACGTGCATTGTCCCTAACGAATGTTCAAATCGGGAGTGCTGTGCACTGGGATAGACAAGGTGCGCTCCAGCAAGTTGTCTAATTCTACGCAACCGCTGGAATACCGATGTATCTATAAGATCTCGCTCGACAGCACTGAAGCTAATATATCTATGAACAGGGTCAGTAATTTCGCCAATAAACTTCATGCAGTGCAGCTCATAATCAGAGATTGTTCTTTAATAGATTATCTACAAGAGACTGTCGGCTTGCAAAACTAGCCAAAATGACAATCTTTGTATTTTACTTGAGCTCTTTTGTGCCTCACGCATTAGCCATTCTTGTAACTTCTTTTAGCAGATCATAGTTGTCAATCGGCTTTTTGAGAATGGAGCAGCCTGGGAATGTGCGTATGGCAAAATCAAATACCATTTCCCCCGCGGTTATAAAGCATACTTTGACTTTACTATCGATTTTTCGAAGTTTATTGCACAACACCAGTCCATTCATCTTTGGCATTCTGATATCAATCAAGAGAAGATCATATAAACCTGGTTTGAAATTGTCTAGTGCTACGAATGGATCATTAAAAACATCCACTAAAAATTGATCCTCGAGGACTATCCTCAAAGTAACATTCACATCGTCCTCGTCGTCTACAACCATTATCCTCTTTCTCAACTGTTGGTCTCTTGACATTGCTGATACTTGGTATTGTACGCCGCCGTGGAGACCTTCCTCATTATGTCGTCGCTGTATGAACGAAAACGATGAGGTCGATGTCATTTTGGGGGCAGGTATCAATTAATAATCATTGTAATAGATAAGTATTACCTGCAAAATGGAATGGAATATCTGTATTACCTGACAATACCAACATACTTTTCAAAGTGGAACAACAAGAAGGTTCTTTACCTTGCATATTACCTTAATCAATTCTAGAGTTATTTCATACTAGGTAGAATACGATATTCTTAAGTAAAACCAACTAAACGAGACCAGTAAGTAGGTAGAGCACCTTACCAATGCGGATTGTAACGTTCGAGGTAGTTTAGGCCCTCTCTAGTTATAACAAGCTCATTCACGAAATTTCGTTCTACTAGATGAATATCACTTAGAACTGCTAACCATGTCTTAACAAGCTGCCTATCTCCAACTAATCTTTCCACTATCTGATCTTCATTCTTACCCTCAGATACACACCTAAGTATGTACAACGCAGACTGAAGTTCAGAGAGCCGGTTGATATAGGAATTCCTTTTTATCGTATGCACCACTCTTATTCCCTTAGCGATATAATACAGAAAGTTGATAGTTATTACGCCTACAGCTTAATAGCGTTTGAGCTAAGTCTTTACTTTCCTTTCCCATGGATTAATCTTCTAAAAGCATGAACATTTTCATCAAGGTAACGTGTTCTGGTTCGTAGGTTAACTGTCAAATCGGAATATGGTGCTTTTCTCGCTTAGGATGCTCGAAATGCTGTTGAGTTTTGGTCAAAAAAATGTAACATTGTGGCTTATATTGTCATCGTCTGAGAATTAACACACGAACCCGAGATCGATCGAGATACAAAAAGTTTTACAAAACGTCAAGAAATATTGTAAAATTAATGATGACAATAGCGATGAACAGCTATTAGAGTATATTACAAAGAATACTCCAAATGGTGTTCAGGAAACTATCATTTATGGAACAAAACAGATTAAGACAAATTGAGATAGACGGTTTCTCAATGCTGGCGAAATATAATCAGAAAATACTCTCTACTTAAAAAGGCAAGATTTGTTGAGTGAACATCAAGATAATGCTGTAAGAATTGTATAAACAACCATGATAATATTTCCGCAATGAGTATATTTCTATTCAGAAATCTAGAAACTTGGTCGAATTAGATTTAGACAAATATGCTCATACGTATATCTAGCTAGGAAACGGTCTTTATAGTTCCCTTAAATTCCTCTAATCCATCCTGAAGCATTCGTTGAGCTATCTTGCGTCCTTCTTCCAATGTTAATGGCTTTGACTGGGCTTTCGCATAGCCATCATTGTCGCAGATAAACAGCATCATCTCGTTTCCTCTAGTCATTGATCCTGTAAGCATTTCTTCACCTACGGGTTCGAATCCCTTATCAGTCTGTTTGATCGTATAAGTGAGCATAGCAAAGCCGGTATAGTTAAATAACTTCATCTGCGCTTCCCTTGATCTCTCAGATCCCATTATGGCAGCTTTATGATATTGCAATCTTGATTAATTACCTCTTCGGGATTCGATATTGTGCAGTTGATGATGATTCGTTAGGGATTCAACATGCATGATATTGTAACTAGACATAGGTTGCAGTCATGATTTATTACTTTTCGCTTTATCTACACGTGCAGTTGAAGTAGCATTTGTCATATCGATCAGGGATTTTAATGATCTGTACCTGTTATAATCATTAAGCAGGATCTTTGCCAAATGTTTTGTAATATCTGTAACACTAAGCAATCCACATATTCTGTTATCTTCCTCTAGAACTACTAGATGCTTAATCTGATTTTGGGTCATTATTCTGGAAGCAGTGTCTACTGAATCATAGGCCATGATAGTGATCAAAGGTGATGACATTATTTCCTCTACAGCAAATCTACTTGCTGATATGTCTTTTAAACAGACACGTCTGACTAAATCCTTTTCAGTAATAATACCAACCGGTTGTGTTTTCTTGTCTATCACGATCACAGAGCTTATCATTTTTTTAACCATAATCTCAGCAACGTCTCTGGCTGTTTTGCCAGATTCTGAAGTGATCGTGACAGTATTCTCACTTGACATAATCTCGCTTACTGCGCTCACGGCTATCCTATAGCTCCCGTACCTTTTTTAAATTACTGAATATTCAGCCCCCTCCATAGTATGAACAGCGAATTTGGATGCACCACGTTAAGTTGGTCAATCATAGCGATTATCTCATTGGTTAAGGCACCTTTTTGACGGTGTCTCAAGATTTTTCAAGAATCCTGATTTACTATTTCATACACTCGAGTCGCATCTGAAAGCTGTCTCTTAGTAATAAACACGCGAGTTGTATTGAATTTCTTCTTCATTAATTAGAATTCTTAGATGACAATCCCTACATAGCATGTACTTTGAAGATGCAGGTAATTCCTTTTTGCATTTATTGCAGAATTTTCGTAGCATCCAAATAATGTATAATCGCTATTTGGATTTAACTCTATGTGGATGCAAAAGCATCTTGCACAAATTGTAACCATTGAAGTTTCATTCATTAGATGGACACACATGATTCTCTCAATGGGTCTATCGTCGTCACGTCTCATCTTAGATCGGATTTTTACTTTGACATGGGAACTAATAAACTATAATGTAAGAGTAGTGACGATATGTCCGGGAGAAGTAGCTACTAGTATGCAAGAACAGGCGATCCAAGTTACAAGAACATGAGATGCATGTGCCCTCGAAAGTAGCGGGCAATATCCTCGACCTGGTATCTGACGAAAATAAAAATAATTACCAGTCCGGATTGACTGGTGATATAGGTTTGGGGTGCTTTTGAAAAGGGTTACTCCTGCTCGCATTGACTATTCCAATTGACCGATAATTTGACTCGCATATGTAATACTATCTATTTAATTAATGACATACATATCTACCACGAATAGTATCTGAATAATGAATCTAAGTGTATAGAAAATTGATTAAATGTATCATATCATTAATCTACCTGACCTGTACAACCAAGGCTTGACAATAAAGTTCACAAAAATGTCTTTCTATCTGAAGCGTCTAAATTACAGATTAGTGTGCAATCAGAGACCGCTCAAGTTCCAATTACAATCAACCTACTTTTTATGCCGTTTGGAGTCAACCCCTAGTTAAAACATTATTATTATTTGTTGCACAACATCATTTAGGAAAATGAACAAGTATGCTGACAAGCGATATTACTAGTCATTTGTGTGTGAGCTTGCGCATCGGATTGATTGTTTATCGGCCCTTATATTAATGCACTAAATAATTACTTTGTAATTATTTAATTACAATATAAACCCCTGACTTTTATAGAATTGCGATAATTAACCCTCTATGGAACTTCCCAGAAGGAGTGGAAAATCACTGTCATATCAGTATCATTTCCAAACGGGTTATCAACAAAAAGACAAACAAGTAAATAAAGGTATTAAATCAAATTATTCGTCAAATGTATTTTATCACTCATGTGACTCCATCTGGATGATCTTCGACGGATCGACTGGCGAAACTATCTGTACGAAATGTGGTGCTGTTATAACTGACAGGCCTACGAGTTTGGAAGGTGGCCCAAGTTCTATCGAGACCTTTAGTAGTACTGTATCACTTGCATTTCCTGACAAAGGTCTTTCAACAGTTATTACGAGCGCAAATATTGACGCTTCCGGCTCAACATTGAATCCCAACCAGATTCACAACGTAAACAAAATAAGGTATCTAGACAAGGTTTCAAATAGCAATAGAACTCAAATTAGAAACCTCAAGAATGCCTTTGTTACTATGGCCGCAATCAGAGATAAATTGACGCTCACAGATTCCGTCATGGAAAGAGCAGCCTACTATTATCGTAAAATACTCCACAACAAACTCATAAAAGGGAGATCTATCCGGGAAATGGTGGTCGCTTCCGTATACGCTTCTTGTAAGGAGATGGAAGTACCTAGAACTTTGTGCGAGATATGTGACGCAGCTAATGCAGATCCTATATTTGCAGGTAAATGTTACAGAAAAATAGCAAGAGAGCTGAGATTGAGTCCCCTAATTGTTGATTCTACGCGATACATATCAAAAGTTGCTGACAGCGCCTGTGTCAGCCAAAAAACATACAGAAGAGCTGTAGAAATGTTAGATATTGTAAAGAAAGATTCAATATCCTACGGAAAGGATCCAAAGGCGCTTGCAACTGCAGTACTTTATGCCGCTTGCATAAAAGAAAATGAACTCAAAGTTAGCCAGGCAAAGATAGCAGCCGCAGGGAGCATCAGTGTGGTCACATTGAGGAAGCGATTTTCAGATATCTTAAAAATTATACCTAGAGATACTAATAATTGTGCATAAACATAGCGGGCTAAAGTCAAGACGTGATCACCGTCAGACCTATCACAAAGCAAGCAAGATATTAGTTCCCCATGCTTGATTTGAGTTTGTAGAGTCACCGCGGAGGCCCTATAATTATTTACACCCTCTGGATGTCGGCTGCAGGCGATCAGGATTATTGTACATCACTCCATTTTTTAGGCGGGTGCCGTTTGTTAATAGCAATCTTATTTTTATTCCTCTCCATGTCTGAAACAGAAGGGATGCATTGGCAAGAGGTGTCAAGCAATGAATCCCTCTATGACTTATCATAATCATCTTAGTGACGACATGACACAACACTATTAACACCTCAAGATCCAAAATCAGAAGGTATGCCACATTTTGGTTTGCTTACAAATCCATCCAATGAATTGTTAAGTGAAATTAGAAATATTCATCTGTTGGGTTTCGAATATGTCGAAATTGCTATCGAAGGACCGGAAGGGAGTCCTCAAGTATTAATCGATAAACGGAATGGGATAACAAGACTACTCCAAAAATTTGGATTAAGACCAATTGGTCATACCGTGCCATGGGTGGATTTAGGTTCTGATTATGAATACATAAGACAAGCATGGATTCTTGAAGCAATGAGAAACATTAAAGCATCTAAGCAAGTTGGAATAGACCTTGTTAACTTTCATAGTAATCTTAACGGTGGAATGTTCAAAGGTGAAAAAAGACGGAGGCTTTTAGAAAATTGGATCAAAAGCCTTCGCGAAATTGTAAGATATGCAGATTCTTATGGTGTGCAAATAATGTTAGAGAACGTTCCCCTATCCAAAGGAGTACATAAACTAGAAGAATTTAAGTACATAATTGACAATGTGGACGGATTGCTTGTTCATCTAGACGTACCTCATGCTTTCACATCTGCAGGCATGCATGGGATAATGAAATATATTCATTCGTTTAAGGATAGAATAGCCCATATTCACTGGCATGACAATAATGGAATAAGGGACGAACACCTCCCCATAGGACGTGGACTTATAGATCATGAGCTAATAGTAAGAGAATTAAGATCGATAAACTATGATAGAACCATTACCTTGGAAGTCTTTACCAATAATGCTGATGCGAAGGCGTCCGCGGAAGTACTAAGAAAGATGTGGTCAGAAAATTGATACATGTTGTAAATCCCAGGATGCTTGCTATAAGCTGTGAACGTGAATAGGTGAGAAATGATGTGTGGAAGTTTCTATCATTAATCATACGTTCGAAGAAGTTTGTAAAGCATTATCTGACAATGTCCTAGTAAGAGGATTCTCTCTTCACACAAATATTACCAATTCCCGATTGGCGAATACAGATTCTTCTATAGGTTATCTATCCTCAATAAGTATACCATTAAAAGCAGATTTATTTCCAAGTAGTTACTTAAAATTTACCTAAATACTTGTGTTCGTTTCTAATACTGGACATAGAAAAATGAAAAACAGGGATAGAGCGGA
>JAATVR010000128.1 GCA_014523665.1 Nitrososphaerales archaeon TH526 | reverse complement strand
ATAACCGATGAAAATAAACCAGTAATAGGTATAGTAACCGTAACGGACCTAGGTATGTTCCTTTTGCCTACAAGGAGACCAGGTCTAACATTATCAATACTGCAGGCAATCTCGAGAGGAAAAGGACCAAGATGTCATTCATGTAATAGTACGACTGAAATACAATGGTGTGATAGTTGTAATAGGTTTATGTGCATAGTATGTGAGGATGAAATCCATAATGTAGATTTGCCTTAAGATGCCGGAGAGATTCATGAACTGAAAGCAGACTTGAAGGGATTGGAGCTTCTACGACAAGATGTCAGTCAACTTACATGGATGTTGACACAGACCAAGTAGGCGAAGTATTTCGTTTATGAGTTCAAGAATAGTACAAATAATCACATATCAAGATAGTGCTTTCGTAATCATTTGCGCGCAAAAGATTGAAAACTACATAATTCAGAAATCTTCCAGACAATCGGGACAGAAACAATCCAAGTTCTTATTGATTGGAATTCTAACTTGTACTCCTTTGCACCAACATCTGTATGCAAAATACTGGTTACAGTGTGCGCACTTCTTCTTTGTCACATCAATAGTACCCAAATATCAAGGAATAATCTTCTTGTCAAACAAAATTGTCAACCAATCCCGAATCTAGTCTAATGGCGGTGTCTTGCGGCTACTTCCTTCTCCAGGTCCTGAATTCTGCGTTGTAAATTCCTTAATGCAGTAGAAAAGGGTTCATCGATTTGATGTTGGACTCGCATGTGTTCAAGATATTCAACATCCTGACCACATATCGTACATTTTTCAGTATGATTATTCAATTCTCTCCCCTATTTACCCAGTATAATGAATTCAAATTTATGTGTATTTGGCAATTGGATCGCATGGATGAACTTACTATGAATTGTAGGCATCCGGTAAAATTAGAGTAACTAAATAGGACATCCAGGAAGTGGATATAGACACATATTTCCAAGTTGGGTCACAGAAGAGTTCTATTTTTGTGCGCACAAGGTCGATGATATTTGACTAGTTGAACTCACATGTATGCCCGACAACCTTTATTTTGTACTCTATGGACGTAAGCACAGTTGATGCCGGACCAATGGAATAGGCAGATAGAGAGATGGATGAATATATTCTCAGATGACGAACCTGATCTAATTGGACTAGAATTAGTGAAGGAGTTTGATAACTTGGCAAAGAAACTCTACGGTATTTTTGATGATGATTTGAATGAGTGGGCAGTGTCGCCAGAGATTTACGTGGGTATCAGAAATGAGGTCATAAGAGAAGAGGTGGATATCGTTCTAGACAGTTCTTATCCTGTTCCCAGACTGAATAAAAATGCAAAGATAAGAAAATTCAAAAGGAATGTCGATAATGTACCAGTATCTGATAAGACCGTTGAGTCCAGAATCGAAAAAGTAGAACATGACTCTCCAGAGGATGTAATTGTATCTGATAAGAACATCAAAATGGTATTACGACTTCCTATTAATAATAAGAAAGAAAACATCAAGGTTGTTGCCTATGATGATTACTCGATTTCGGTTTCCCATCTAAATTATGACGGAAAACGAAGAACCAGAACTCTAGGCATTCCATATGATATAGATTTCGAGATTGCCAAGGCGACTTATAAAAATGGAATATTAGAGATTACATTTGATAGGAAATAAACAATCAATATCAATTTGGTTATTCCGACATTTTGTTACCACAAAGTACTAGATGTGCAATAAGCTTAAAGTACCAATAAACAATACACGACTTGCCTAGTAATACTACTACTGAAGAGGGTTATTAAAGTGACCAATAATTTGTTTGTTTCTTGTCAAGATACAACACGGACATCTTCTCTCCATACATGACCTGGACTCAGTATGTTTACAAATAGGACAGGTACAAATTTGTTCTGTTTCTCTTGTTCCTGGCTTTGTGAAGGTACCAGTGTAATCAGTTAGAGGACGGTTTTGCTCCTTTGACCTTACACTCACATATAACCAATATGCAAAGAGCGACACGCCAATTGTTATAAGCATGAGGCTGAATATCACTGACCGCAATGTCAGCAAAATGACACCAGATGCAAGAATGGTTATCGCAAGGACAAGAATCCAGCGTTCAGGAGTTGACTGATTGCTGTTACTTGAATTCTCCTTAGCATCAACATCATTATCGCCATTCTTGCCACTATCCTTGGAACCAGCGTGTCCGCCGGGATCATTGTTATTGTTGCTGGTATCGATATTACTTCCACTCAAGGCTGTGATGTCATCATGATGTTAGTAGGCATATCTTCGACTATTAGATATTAAGTCGCAGTAATAGGACTCTCTTCTCGCTCTTCTTTTTCTTCCTCATCTACATTCTCACTTTCACTTTGAATACTCTTGCGCCGTCGCTTTCTGACTTCGGAAAGAATTTTGATAATCTTTTCCTCAGATAGCTTCGCAATCTTAGAGTCACATTCGATGCCTTCTGCATCTAGAACTTGCTCAGTTACAGAGATAATTTCAGTTTTATTTTCTTTCTCCTCTTGGGTAAGTAAATTAAGGCTCATAAACCTAAAGAATGCAAATTCACTCATTTTCCATTCCCATTCTACCTAATTTATAATACATCTCCTCGTTAATATGATTTCGCAGTAGTTTTTGAGATAACCCTGTTTTCATAGTCCATTTAAAGATTTAAAGTAGGAAGATTGCTGCTGTTACGAAGGTAGCCGCAGCGACCAGAATTGCTGCTATTTCCGCAGCTACATCGAGATATCCTGTGTTCATACTTCTTGAACACACAAAGTCTAACAGTTCGTTAATTTATGTGGATTAGGCTTCAGATATATCATATCTTTGCAAGTGTGAGTAGATCTATCTTGAACTTAGCAAGCACGTGAAAACTAGCGGGAATCAGTATAATCAAGTATGACATATAGCAACAGTAACATTTGCTTGAGCAGATCTGGTGAATAAGAAGAATTGACAAGTGTAATCGGTTTCGGGCTTCTCCATCTGAAGATGAAAATTCAGGCAATATAACTTATTTAGATATCCATGCTTCACTAAATGATT
>JAATVR010000127.1 GCA_014523665.1 Nitrososphaerales archaeon TH526 | reverse complement strand
TCAAATACAATGATAGGTTTTCCAACACTTGCAGCTACCCCTATTTCAAATCCAACCCAGTTATGTGTAAACTGAGGTGTGAATCCCGGAGGTCTTAGTATATTTCTTCCAAGTAAGACAACCAAACCTATACAACTCCTACTAATAATATCTTTAATAAGTGGGCCGGGATTATCAGAAGGTATAAGTTCTAGTTCCATTAGAACACAATTCAACCGACTGCTTTTAATGGCTTCCTTAAACCAATTCTTTATTGTTTCATCATATTGACTATGTGAAATGAAAACAAATGACATACAATGACTAATTAGTGACATTTATTTAAAGGTCGGAGGCTAGAATCTGTAAAGAACCTCCAGCTTCTAACCGTCTTAAGGAACTGTTAGCTATTCCAAGTACCTGCCAAATTATCTAACTAGTGGATATATTTCTAAATGGTGCTCTAGCAATGTCTTCTGAAATACTACACATTTGACAGCATTTGGTAGTATTCTTCTTCGGGGTCATCAGAAATGTACCACTCTTCAGGATCTACCATATTAACATTAAAGTGGGCATCCTTGTCTGCTGTAGGGTACTTCTTTAGAAATGCTTCTAGGTATTCTACATGCTTAGGATGTTCACAGTCAGTTTGCATATGCTATTTTGATGAGATAACCTAATAACATATGTAGTCATAGGATTGGAGTACTGAAGTTTTCAAGTACTCTCAGGAACCTCATTGACTGGGAGCTTTCAAGAAGAATGTGGTTATTATCGTAATAGCTACAGTTACAATTGGAATAAGCAGGTCGCTTGATTCCTTTACTCTGGTCCTTAGTGACTCTTTAACTAGAGTAGCTCCTTCTTTCCAGCATGAAAGAAGATCTAACATATGTCTCATTGGTTTCAATTCATCATCCCCATGAAATGACTCCATAATAGTATCAAGTAATATGTTGTCACTCAACGGAGCATGTGATACAATTTTCGAATATATAGTTTGTATATCGATACCACCTTTGGTTATCCTCTTGACAAATTTATTGTACCAATCCAAACCTAAGAGTAAGTATCCGTTTTTATCTGGTTCATTCTTACTTTCATTTATCATTTCGAAACAAGCCTTAGCGTAATAAAACCTAAATTGTTTTCTAGCGTGTTCTAATAGTAATTTGAGTAAAATGAAAATGGGTACGGCAGCAAGCACAAATACATAATAATACAAAAATATTGTTAGGATGGCTAAAGACGAGTATTCACTATGAAAAAATATTTCATATCTAGACATACCTTGTTCAGATAGAGGTCGTACTAGTTTATTTAAAAAAGGATATAGAGAATAAAGTATAATGATGGTGACAATCAGCGTGATAAGAAACGCAAAAAGAATCTTCCTAATTTGCCGATATTCAAGTACGGCATTTTCATTCCCTCTCTTTTCGAAAAATTTTTCAGTAGGATATATTGCAGGAAGAAGTGAAAATAGAGATAGGATTATCATAAATGGTAATGGCGGTATAATTATGGAGGCTCTTGGAATATTAAGAAATTCATGTACCTCAAAGGGTATCTTAAAAACTAATGGCTTGAATAAACTTTCCATGTAGAATGTGGATTCTCCTCCAAAAGTAAGGATAGATAATATGAAAACAATAGTGATATAACCTAGCGGAAAAATTATCCATACTATCGGAGTAAGAACCTTTGCGGACCAGAGCCATTCCTTAAAATTTGAATGTTTCAAACCATTGGTTACCACAGTGAAAATTCCGCTAGTTTCATTTAATTATTATGATTAATATAACTCAGGACATTTTTTACTACTACTTTTGTTAGTTTAATTGTGATGGGTTTCTAATGCTTAATAGGGCAAAGCTGCGAAAGTTAATTGCTTAGTCGCATACAACATAGAGCTAATCTAAGAGCGTCTAGCTGATCATGATATGCGCTAGAGTCCTTATCTAATGAATATGGATTATTCGGCTTGTTCTTTGCGCTCTTTAATGATACTGTCAGCTCCTCCATTGATGGATGTATCCTTAATAGATTCTTACTAACGCATGATTGAAGCATTCTCATCATGTAATCCCCTTCCTTATCGAATGGTACAGGTACTATCAAAGGACTACGGCATTCAGTATACGTGAATCGCTCTAATATCTCCGGCTTCAATGTTTCAAACTCCTGAAACATATCACATAAGCAAGCAATGGCAAAATGGAAAACAACTAACAGATCCCTCAGCGTTGGCATCTGGTCTTAAAGAATTTCTTTAAGGGCGTCTACTTTCTTGCTGAACGACACTGATACTATTAAGTGATTCTAGAAACCAATAAGCTAAAATGACTTATTATTAATACAAATTAAACAGATACTATATTAAGAACACGTTATCAGGTAGAAAGTATCTATACTAGATAGAATCCCAGCAATTTCTTTATTGACGTTGTAGGGTGATCCAGGTGGGTAACTGACTGGGTCGCTCTATTTTTCCTTATCATGATATTATGATGTTATGTAAAAATAAGTTATGCGATGATCTAAATACTGCCGTTTATTTTGGTTGGATGTAGCGCAAGAAATAGTAATTGCATGGATATACATTGATGTCTCTAGTGATATTTTGACACTTTCATGAGGTAAAAATCGTTCTCAATTATAGGGTAAACTTCCACTGGAACCTATTTATGTAGCAGAATTAGACCGTCAGTGTCGTTAGGATAACAGAAAGATCGACCTTCCTTAGGTACTTTGACTCCAACAATTGCGTCATTACAACTTGGGCAACCCTGATAGTAAACGTACATTTGTTTAGTATCCTTATTCAGACCTATTGGGAAGTTCCACATTTGGGGGTGAAAATTGGTGTTACAACTTGGACATTCCATAGTAGTACATACAGCAAATCAGATATATAATATATGAAAATTGAACCGGTAGTTCTCCCGGTTCTCCAGGGGCAGATAGGAGCAATGAGGACATATCTTACTTTTCCTTATCATTATAATATGACCATAGATCGTTTATGACTAGGTTAAACCTATCCTTTAGACCATCTAGTCGTGGGCCCATTGTTTTATCGTGAAGGTGAGTATCGATAAGATATTTGTATGCACTGTCAATCGCTTTTAGGTAAGCATATACATATGACTCTATTGGTATATCCCTTGCTGTACTTTCATGTCCTTCACGTTCCTCTAACTCTTTGTACACTATTTCACCTTTGTTAATTATGATCTCTTCTGGCGTTTCTTTTTCATTTTTATTTGACATTTGACTATAGATAAATTGGACATGGATATAAATGAAAAAAGTCTAATCCTTAATCTCCATTCATATGACTTTGGATCTATCAGAAATAAAATATACTATGCTCCGTTTCCAGTGGAGCTTTTGATTCTATAAAATGTAGTTTTTGGTGTCCTTTCAAAAAGGTACTTTTTTGCGTCCTCTTCTGTCAGTCCTTGTTTGGCTGCTTCGTCAAAGTAGGCGTCCATATTCTCTTTTAAATAGTCTAGACCATGATACATAGAATAGGTTCTATCGATATGATCTATTGTAAGCAAATTTCTTGAATGTACAATTGAATTATTATTATGCAAATCCACAAGAACCTTATTATTGCTCTACTAATCGGAGCATTAAGAAGCAGATAAATACAGATCACAAAATTGTTGAGGAAGCAATTAGGTCACTTCCAGATAGTGAACCTAAGCGAGTAACACAGGAACGCATACGGAAATCAAGGAAAAATATGATAGAACAAAACAAGTAGTATCATAATTGAATTATGTCATACAATAAGATGTTGTTTGCAACAATTGACTTACCGTCAAAATCCTGCTTTCTTAGGTAGATGAACGGATTTCAATAGGACCCACTTCAATTAGTTACCAATATAGGAACCCTAACTAAGAATCGCTAGTTAAGTATCTTTTTCATATCGATGCCTTATTCTGAGAGTGGAGTTCTTTCTCCTTTCTTTACTTCCTTTATTACAACGTCCAAATATCTCCTTAATTCATTTTGATCCAGCTCAATTCCTACTTCTCTTTCTTCTTCTATATTTTCCTGACTTTGGATGATTTTTGTTACTGTTTTTTGAATTTCTCTTTCCATTTCTGCATGGCCAATTAAGTTCAGCATCTTCGATTCGATTGCATGCTTGTATATGGATTTACGTAAATCATTATTCACCGACACAAGTTTTGCTGAATTGTAAATCCCTAACAGTACCAAGTAAGCTGATATATTCAATATCGTTATAGTTGGGATTCCAAAAGGAGGAAACGGAGTAGTTTGTTGTGTTACACCTTGATTTGCTGCAAATATTAAGAATATTCCCCATCCAGAAATAAGCATACACGTTCTAATCTTCTTTTCGTAACTTAGGGTTCTTGCCGTATTCCAGAACGCAATTCCGAATATCAAGCCCCCAATAGGTCTGCTTAAAGAAACAAATGCTACTAACACGATAGAAAAGGTTACTGGATCAAATTCCAGATATGAGCTCAAAATACTTCCTAAGATGAACTGATAAAAATAAGTAATAATGAAATAAACAAGTGGTATCAGCATGATAATCCAGTATGTTATTGTATTGAGTAATTTCTCTCTGTAATAGGTCATTAATATTGCTGTCGTAAGCCATATACCAATAAAAGACGTGAATGAAGAGATTCTATAAATTATATCTAATATTATATACCTGCCGCCGGATATATCTCCACCACCGCCGACAAACACTCCGATTTGATCAGGCCTATCAGTAACTTTTGCACTTGCAAGGGCGGCTGTCATAATCAAGTTGAATGCTATCAATGACATCGACATGAAATACAAAAATATGATGAATTTATGAGTTGATCTATACCATGACAGAAACATCCATGAAAGCCATATTATGAAACTTGCCGCCGTACCATAACTTATTATAATTATAGCAATTGTGAGAAAGGAACTATAGTGATTGTAATAATACAATTGAAAAATCATGATTGCTATTAATGTTCCTAATACAGAAAGTGAGATTAATGCAATTCTGACCTGTAATCGACTATGCGACTGATTCGTTTTAAAGGAATTCCATACCTGTTTTAATAACAAAAACTGTAATAGTAGACATAATAAGGCCTCACCAGAGAATAACAGAATCTTAACTTGAGAAGGGACGAAATCTTTGTCGATAATCTCATATATCTTTACGACTGAGGTGTCAATTAACATGATGGCTATTAATGCCAATACAATACACAAAAACTTCCTGCGACTGAGTGATATTTCAAGCTCTGAGTGCAAACCTGATTACCTAGATAAGAGGCTGAACATAATCCTTTTGTATTGGGATGTGTCACAAATCCATCAAAATTGAACAAATCTACCTGTTTATCGTTGGCCACTCTCTTAGTTGTAATAGTATTCTATTCTACATTAACACCTGCCGCAGCTTCAAGTTCATTGAGTATTTTTCCACCTGATAGTGAGCCTTATGGTCTAACATATGATGAACATGCACAAAACTTCTGGAAATGGCTACTATCAATACCAGCAAGTGAGAGTCCTATGGACGATACTAAAGGGGACAAGTGTACTGTCGGCCAAACCAATACTAATTCGTCGGTTTTCTATTTAGGTCCAGGAGAAGGCAAAATTGAAAGGACGTGTACTGTTCCAGCTGGCAATGGTCTTCTCATTCCAGTAATGGAGGTGGAACAGTCCGATAAAGAAATCCCAGGTGCATCAGTTGAGGATTTGACGAATGCTGCAAAGAAAGACCAAGATGGCGTTAACAGTCTGTATCTACAGATAGATGATGAAGAATATAAGTACGACGATCTTCTTAAATATAGAACTCAGCCCACGGAACCTTTTCAAGTCATATTTCCTGACAATGGAATTTTTGGAGTAGCAGAAGGAGGACCATCTCAAGTTGTAGCTGACGGGTTTTACATATTAACTGAACCACTTACACCAGGCAATCATACTGTTCACTTTAGATCAAGCTTGAGCTGTCCTGATGTGGGTTGTGTAGAACCAGCTTTTGCGGAGGATGTAAAATACAATATAATCGCAAAATAACTTTTTGTGTATTCATAAGCGATCCTAATCGCCAGTATAGAAAACATCGCTTGGTTCCAATTGCATTTAAGGCAACACAAAATTCCAGTTCGAATATATCAAAAGAAAACGATAATTACAACGGAATATTTGTCACCCTTAGACGCAATGGCAACCAGTACGCAGAAGTCCGATTGTATCCACCAGAAAAATAGATCTCATCCTGCCACTCCTCCACTTTATCGAATTTCGACTTATCGAATCGGGCCTCTAGTACGGCTTCTGTCCGGGGGGCGTCTTTTGTGGTGGTAGTCAGATAGATAACTATTGCTAAAATAGATTCTGTCAAGTCTCCGGTTGACATAAACTTGTAAACTTTCGGTTGAAGAATAAATAAATATGGAAAAGCTTCATAGTCGCTAGCTTTAATCTCTATCACCGGTTCAATTACGACAAGCTCTTTTTCAACTTGCTCTCTTAGTTTCTTACTAAATTCAACGGCGAAAATATGTTTACAACCTGTAACTTTATCTTGATCGCGTTCAGATCTATAGGAAAAATCAGCACAGGTACATCGCCATTCATTCTCTTCGTTCAACCGAACATCATAATACTTACCGTTACCATTCTGGGAGCTAACCCTATATGTTCGTTCGCTTATTCGCTTGACAGCATTTTTCATACTCGCTATGAGCTTGCCTCTTAGTTCACGGGGGTTTGTGCCGGATACCATTAGATATCTACAGGTAGCTAATAAAATGTTAAGAAACTTTAAAGTCTGTTTTGATACTGCGTTCCAGATACAATAGTCATTTGGATGAACCATGTTTAGAATTTCAGTAACTATAGAAGCTTACCTCTATTACATTATATATTATTTGTCGGGCATTAGTCTAGTGGCGTATTTGGTAGATGCTCTTTATAATAGTACGTTTGATCGATTTGAAATAAGTCCCATTTTCTTATATACGGGAGCTCGAGACTTTATCAAGTTGCTCATAACATTGATTTCACCTTTTATGTGCCAAAGCAGAAGTTTACACTTCATGTGACCCAAATTTTACTCAATTTTAGGTCCCATCGATGGTGAGGCGAATTCTCTTAGCGAATGATTTGCAATGCCATTTTTTGGTTATCTGAATGCTCCAGCATAATCCATTGCGAATTGAGCAAATGATATAGGTTTATTTCCAGTTATCGATTCGACAGCATCAGATACTCGTGACGCATATCCTTTTCTATAATTATCGAACAGCTCCAGTGCAGTATTGATAAATGATTCATTCATACCCATAGCTCTCATTCCTCGTCGAGCATCTGCTTCCGGGATATTTACATAATTAATTTTCTTGCCAGCTGTGTTTGATAGGATTTCGGCTGCTTGATAATAAGAAAGCGGCTTCGGTCCGGTTATATTATAAGCTTTACCAAAATGTCTTGATTCACTTTCATCGTGCTCCGTAAGAACCTTGGCTGCTACTGCTGCAACATCGCGGACATCAACAAAACTAACCTTTGCATCTCCTCCTGGTATGTAGAAAGCGTTATTGGTCTTTATAGTGGGAGTGTAGAAATTAACAAAGTTCTGCATAAAGTCATTAGGTCTAAGGAAGGGAAACTGAATGCCAGATTCGTCTATAATTTTCTCTGCCTCACGATGTTGACGTGCATATGGCGTAGTAGCTGATTCCATTTCAGTTACTAAAATGTTCGACTGTTTTACGATATGTTTTACTCCAGCTTTCTTCGCTACTTTTACGAAGTTAGATGCAAGTTCAACTGCTCTAGGCGAGAGAGCAACATTACTCCTTGAGAATCTTAAGTATATGTGGCGAACTGACCGAAAAGCAAGACAGCAGAAGGAAGAAGCAAAACTAGCCCAAAAATCAGTATCAGAGGCGAAGAGAATGCAGTCTGGATATGTCCAAGTGAAAGGAGGCACCATAATGGGGATGTCAACTGTTTATCACATGTTTAGGAAAGCAGAGTTGATGTGCGAATATTGCGGCTACAACGAAGTTACTGAATATACGGTACCACAATACAGATCACACGTTAAGGCCCGTTCTAGATGTCCTGCATGGACAAAGAATCATGCAATTGGAGAGACTGCTGTTACAGAGTATGAATATGTCCCGACAGTAGACGTATGGCTCCAAGACATGGATAAATTCAATGACCTTGATAGACTTCAGGTAAAACTCTTTGATAACAATACCAATGACATCAACACCGGAGTAAGTCGTCGACGTAATCGGTCATGTACATGTAGTCAGAAATAACGATAATTTGAATAGCAGACCAGAGAGTATATTATTTTCCGATGAATTAGTTTACACTAAACGAAATGAGATTACATTAACCCGACGGGACATAAATAAGATAAACAAGTGGAAATTAGACAAGGAAAAACAGGGAAAGAATGTAGTCAACGAACTAGTATCTTTGATGATTCCAGAGGTACTGGGAATGGATCACATAAAGAAAGGATTGTTTATCATGGATGCCAATGCCGGCTTAAGAAATCAAGAAGGAGAATTTCCAGAACGACAGAGGATAAATGGATTACTGATTGGGGACCCTGGTACTGCAAAGAGTGCCCTAGCAAAGAAATCAATCTC
>JAATVR010000126.1 GCA_014523665.1 Nitrososphaerales archaeon TH526 | reverse complement strand
TTGATTACATTCTTATATGTACTAATATCACAAAGGAGCGTGGAAAACGAATCAAAATTTGTAGTTGAAACTTTTTCGACCGATATCGATCATTCTTCTCAAAGCCTTGCAGAGGAGAGCGATTTTAGAAATAGGTACATGCAGGAACTAATGAAGAAGAGACAGCATGGCACCAACAATTATTATGGTATTGACGAGCTGTTGGAGGAAAGGAGACAAGTGAACCAACAACAGATGAAGACACCAGGTCGTCGCGGAGAGCTAATAAAGCATGAAGAGATCGACAAAGAAATTCTAAGACGATTAAAAAACGAAACGCAAATTTAGTCTAAGACCTGTCAGTATTTCCTTTTACTCCCTGCGATTTAAGGATTCTACACTCGTAAATATTTACACATAGGGGCCCTGCCAAGACTTAAAAGCAACCCATGGCATCTACAATTAATCGCTTAATTGCCCATCATTCTGCAGAATATTATGATATCGTGAATTACCTTTGTGGCTGCTTCGTGAGCTCTATGAACTTGACCCTGCAGTTTTGTCAGTAGTTCTGATTAGATCCAAAATTTACATTCTAGCAGAATCTTGTTAATAGGAATTCTGCTTTGCTAATCCTGTTTCTTTCGTTGTCACTTTTTTCTATTGTCATATCAGAAAAAGTTGAAGCTCTTTGTTTCATATTTGCAATTGCGTTTGGCTTTGATAAATGTAAATATTTTCATTCGATGCTATTGCAGGAGAGCCAATTCCTAAGCTACCTCACTACTATCGCGCTGTACCGGTGTATTTGCAAGGATTAAGCTCGCGAACTGCTTACCTTCAAACAGGGAGTACACAATTCCTTTGAAATGAAGGCTTATGTTTCGACATTCTAAACCCTTCAACTTCACCTTCTGATTTTCCAATTCATTTATTCGCCATGCCTACGTATGCAACCAATCTGGGACAAACCATATAATAATAACTACTAGAAGATATATTACTAAAAACTAATCTAGTACTAGAACGAAGTAACATAACAAAAATGTATACAAAACTAACTGCAATCGTGTTGGTAGCAGCTCAGTTGTGTTGATTACCTCAGCAACCCTCGCGGGAGCTGATGACGCTAACGCAAAGAGGAAGAGGCATGGGAATCACGGAGATAATAACCAGGCGTCAAGCCAGGTCAATAATTGTTCGAATTCACAGTGTCAGAATGCCAATTCTCAGATCCAAGGAAGCGGAAACGCTGTATCAATTAATCAAAACCAAAACTAGACATTTCTCTTCTTTTTTCATTTTTTACCTATCTGAACGAGATTTAAAAGGTATATATCATTTGGTTTTTTTAAATTCTTTAATTTGGAACCATTCCGCGTCAAGGCGACCAACGCGATTCTAGATCAGACTTGGAAAGAGAAGTAACCCCAGGAGATACAATACCTTGCCATATCCCATTGGGCATTTTGTGGTACGGGATCTCACAACCATTCTTGGTCTGTTCCCTCATTAAAGCTCTGGAATAGTGATACAAGTTGAAGACTATCTAGACAATCTAATAGGCCATTTTCTCAGCAGGTAGATTCAATTCATAGCTAGTACATTTCTCAATGAAGTAACAAAGAGATCTTCATTCCCGAGATTAGATTCTGTCGACATGCAACTATCGGGCCCAGCAAATTAAAATTTCCTTTTTATTTCCACCCATTAATCCTTAATCTCAAAAAAAGAATATTAATATGGTGTGCCTTTTGCTCGCTGATTCTTTAGCGCCTCAATATACCACTCGAATTCCTCAACAAATTTCGTAAATCTGTTTTCAAAAGCAGCATCCAAAAGTTTTCCCCCTCTGGCGAAAACAGTATGTACTTTAGGGATTGACATGGATGAAGGTATCGTCGGTGCTCCTAGCTCTGCGAATATATTTCTCAGATGCTGAGTAGCATTTATTCCACCAAATGCTCCTGGTGAATATGATACTATGGAAGAAGGCTTGAAATAATACTCTTCAAGAAAGTAATCCAGCGTGTTTTTCATTGCAGCAGAAATACTGTGATTATATTCAGGTGTAACAGCCATATAACCATCTGCATCCACGATCTTGCCTCGAAGTTCTGCAAGCTTTTTGGACGGCGGCGTCATCTCTTTGTACATACGATCGAGCAAAGGCAAGTCCAACATTAGCGGATCGATTAGGTGTACGATATGCTCTCTCGTCTTAAGCATTCTCTCTAACCACATCCCTACATTGATCCCTTGACGATCTCGTCTCACAGATCCTAAAATCAAAGCAATTGTTGCCATAATGAATTAATTCACCTTTCAGCCCATGCCAGCGCATATAATACTTTCATAGCAAATCTATCCGAAAACGAAAAAGAACAAGCAGGAATTTTTTTACAATGAAATTGCATCATGCATCTGTCAATTAGTTTATGTTATTTCATCGTTTTATCCTAGCCTGTCGAATGGCTTATACATTGATTCTGGTGGGACCACCACGTGAGCTTGCTGTGATTCACTTAAGTGCGATGCAGTTGGCCATCGATTCGTAGCCATAAATCAATGATGAACATATACAAATCGGAAATCCTGGATTCTTGTTATTGGGCAAAATGAGAACGTCTTTGCGACAGGTTCATCCAACTACGTGATGTTAGAGGGTAAATGCTGGAACAGAATCACTTGCGTGGACATATTGTTCGTATTAGACCTCTCATCCCATGCCATGAAGTTATAGTTTCATCCGGTATATACTCCCTTGCTAAGCATGAAAATATAAGCATGCTTGGAGTTGTGTGTATGATTTACATGAAAGGTCTCCTATGTGATCAAGGTTTTGAAGGTGATGGCTAGTCAGAACTCGATAATTTGTTCAATTACTACCGTTCTATACATTATCATGACATGAACGAACACCTGGCTCGGTGCATCGTTGAGTTACAAAATAAGCAGGACAAAATTGAGATGACAGTTGATGAATTGAGACATCCCGCCTAGACTAAATTAAACAAATAAGGAACCATCTAGCTTAGCTGATCTCTATCAGATAATTGTGACTTCAATAACGAATTCATTTAAGGTTAATTTGTCGAAATAGCCACTTATCGACCTAGTGAATCCTCCGAAATTATTGATGGGTAAAGAGCAGAGGTTACTCGATTAAAATCAGAAAATTGTTGTGATTTAGATCTAAGGACAACGTATCTAGTCGCAAATATATGGTATCACAGAAGACATTGTGCCAATTCTGCCCCATTCACAAACTTTGTATATTCATTCAAGCATGGTTACAATTCAGCTACGTTTAACGAGTACAGCATCATCAGAATTCATACTCGGCCAAACAACATCATAACCTAACATTGAGATAAGTCCGGCCTGACAAGCGTCAGGGATAGAATTTTCAGATAGGATAGCGCATGCCTTTGTAAATTTCGTAGTACCTGTTAAACGCTCAGCTAACACATTTACCTTTGACTTGGACACAAACCACGAATCTATTTTTAAATAATTTACGTTATTGTCTCTGATTGCAAGTGCCGTAGCAATTTCAATTGGCACGTTATGCGTTTCTGAAATCTCTTCAACAGAAATAACATCCTTTGTACCGTCAAATCTTACCCTTAGGTCTGAATCCAACATCTTCAATTCAATTTGCTGTTTGTCAATTGATCTTAGATACTCTTGTAACTTCTTAACTGGAACTGACGTCTTCCTGAAAAATATGATCCGATCATTCGATTGATCATGACTGGATGAATTGAAGAGTTTGGAGCATGAAAGCTCTTCGTCCACCGCAACGAAGAGATCTACGTTACTGTTATGAAGAATATAGCTAACTTTTTGGAATTTTTTTTCTAGGTACTCCTTCGTCCAAAATCCTACAATCTCTAGATAGACCTTTCGACCATACTTCTCAAATAAGAAATCAGGAATGAATGCAACTCCATTGCCGACGATTAAGGGATCAGGTTCTCTTTTAATTTTCCATCTGTTGGCAAGATGTTCAAACCTAACTGCAAATTTTTCTTCGACAGAACTGTCAAAGTATGAAGAAGTTAGTCGACTATAGTTATTATTATTATTATTATTATTATTATTATTATTGCTATGGTTATTATTAGTATATTTGTAATTACAAGATGGTTCCCTCAAATTGTGCTGTTGCAAATCTGAGGATGAGGTTTTAAATTCATATATCTTCTTGCCAGACATTGTCTTTCTAACTATAGACGCACTCAAGTACCACCAAGATGATGAAATGATGAACGGGATAAGTTTCGCTATGGATGTTCCATATCTGTCGGTCAACTTGAATAGGCTGACAGGTCCATCAATTGTACACACCAACTTGCTGTCACTGCCACTATTATTTTTCGTGCTGACATGATACAGGTGCTCTCTACCCTTTCCAACATAAACATTTTCGGTGTCAGCGTTCTCACTCGGAGTCACCTGTTCCCTCAAATTGTACATCAAACCCAGACGTTTTACTTTTCTCAGGATATTCTTCCAGTTTACCCCTCCTTTTACACTGAACTCTAGCCTGGTACACGTGAAAAGCAAAGTCTGCAATAACGACAGATCATACCATCCTAGTAATTCTTCAGCACTGACAGAATCGAACAATTCTAGGATCATATTTTCATCAAGGTCACTCCATATTGACTGTACAATGAAAGTCGGTGAAACCTTGGTCTTCAATGAGATAGCAGATAGAATCTCCTGACGGCGAGATTCAGTAAGTGCAAAACCACGTCTTGATGATTCCTCCCACAAAAGCCTCCGAATGTCGACAGGACTTGGAAGCTTCTCGCAATTTTCGGCACGTTGGCTCATAGTAGTCTTGAATTGACATCTCCTTTCCAGTAGTGTTGAAAGTCCTCTTACAAGCCTATAGTCGTCAAAGTTCCTCTCCAAGAATGATATCCTTTCGTTTAGAATCTTTTTCTTTTCTCTACTCGCAGCTGATTCTTTGAATTCATCAATGATTACTTTTGCAAGTTCCAAATGTCTAGACTTATTCTCTCCGCTGCAAAAGAGAGGAATTATCTCTCCCTTGCTTGTTTTCACCCTAAGTAATTGGCTTTGAAGCATTTCTCAATTCATAAACCTGCCTTGTGCAGTCCTAACTTCGAGTAGAATAATACTATGAAAATGATTTTTCACCATCAATTCATAATTTTTTCTCATATTTTGAACACTAAGGTGACGATGATGGTTCTCCATCGTGTAGCCTCTTCAAATTTTCCTCAGGCTCTTTCTCTACGGTGTGATTCGACACCCTTAACATCTCACCTGTGTAAGGTGGTATTAACTAAAAAATCTTGTTCTTTTCGTAACCGAACATTTACTCTCGCGTTTGCTCCTTCTGTTTTACCTCGTTATCAGTGATGTGATAGCACACAGGTGGTATATGGCCATTGCCAATTCAATCTTCCTATATTTGACTAGATAAGGTCTGCAAAACTCGTCAAATGAAAGTAAACAAAGGTCCGTATAGCAGAAGATTCTACTTGATTGCATGGTGGTACTATCATATTATCGAAGTTGCAGGATTCAGCTAGCTTGAAAAAGGAAAAAAGGCTTGGAGGGTCTACCCCTACAGTCCCATTATCTACCTATACATAGACCACTAGGATTGCTTGTTTGACAGCTATTGTCAGTAAATTGGTTGGTGTTGATGTTTGTTGGTAGTCCGTTTGCGTTGTTAAGGTCAATGACATTCTCAAGTACATTATTGGCTGATATTGTATTCTGTTTGCTCTGTCCATCAAGAAATACTCCATTCTGACTTCCAACTACATTATTCATTCCTACATTGGATTGTTGTGTGTTGACAAATGTTATTCCTGCCAGCAAGTTGCCATTCATAAGGTTTGAGTCTATAGCAGCACCGGTACTTGAGTGAGATGCTACACCTATACTATTACCCTGTATGATGTTTTGTTGTACTTGTGCGTTATCAGCTCCTGTCATAAAAGTACCTATCTGGTTGTCAGATAGTATGACAGAACTAATCTTAAATCCATTTGCTCCAGTAAGAAGTACTCCTGCTTGGAAGTTGCTCAGTGAGCCAGGTCCATTTACTACTACATTATCAACATTTGGTACCATTATTGCTACCTTAGAGCTGTCTTGTCCAGGTCCTGTGATTGAGAATCCGTTCATGTTAATTACTGTGTTTGGACCACCGACGATAATGCCATCTCCACTGCAGTTAAGATTTGCAGTTAGATTTACTACACCGCTTACTACTTGTCCACATGCTGCATTTGATGATGCTGCTTGTGTCTGTGAAGCTAACGGCTGTTGCTCAGAGAGTGCAGTAAATGACGATGTGTCGGTTCCTGTGGTCATGCCCCCTTGCTGTTCTTGCTGTCCTGCTACTGACGTAATACCAATCGTCACACTACTCAAAGTCAATAAAGTTAGCAATGCTAGCCCGCTTCCTACTGTGGATAGAATACCTCGTTTCCTTTCTAGTTCCATTCCGAAATCAAAATATCTGTAGTATCTGTATTATATATATGGATGTATTAATTGTACTGAACCTAAATTTGGGTGTATTGGGACTTTACTATTAGTTTAAATTATTGAACGTAAATGTTTGCTAGTACAATCAATACATCAATTGGGAAGGACCATATTTAACTCCATTGATCTGCTCTGTAATCCCTTTTGCAAATTTTGAAGGGAAGGCATTAAGAATGGAACTACAGTGCTGTTGCAGTATCATCACAGCGGTAATACCGCCTTCCCTTCATCTTCAACACCTATGCATACGTCTATCTGATTTATGGCTTCCAGAAAATTCGTATTAACACTGATCAAATTCAAAAGATTCTGAGTATTCTCTAGTACCAAGTAACAAACTAGCATAATACTGTAACTAGACTCGAGTAAACATGTTGCACAAAATGACCATGAATGAACCACATATTATCTAATGATATTTTGAATAAAACATTCTAAGTTCTCCTCCAATAGTCCATGCCAGACCTTTGTGTGAAAAGTTGGTATCGATGCAGAAAATAGATATGGGAAATCAATCTGTTAGAAGATATTTTAACTTGAGCGCCGGAGAAAAAATAACCTTCAGTCGTAGCAATAGAGCCGAATTTCGTTAGAAATTTGAACATTTGCTGCATCAAAGTTACATATAATCAGAGTAATCAAACAATGACATGAAGGTATCGATAATTGCTTGCTAGTTGGCCTTTCTTTAAAATAAACTCTATTTCACTTAACAATTTAGTAATCAAGCTTCCAATACTTTTCAGCGATTCCGGGCAATCAAGTGATAATTAGGGTTATTCCATTTATGATAATTACCAGGCTGACACGACGCCTCAGCCAGATCTTGAAAATGTAATGGAAAAAAGACGTGGAATTCCCCAGCTACTATTTCTAGCACCCACTGGTTATACAGGAAACATTTTATTCAAATTTCTTTCTTGTGGATTCTAATTGTGGCTGACACGAGTGAATTGTTGGACGCTATGATTATGTCGCCTGTATCCGACAAGAGTCTACTATATAGAAGGCCAATTTCATATATCAGGCCAGTATTTCCGAATACAGTTATGTTGTCTCCAACTTTAAACGGCCTTGTGCTGGCTAGATACAACCCAGCTATCAGGTTTCCGATGAGTGACTGCAGGCAAATCCTATTACC
>JAATVR010000125.1 GCA_014523665.1 Nitrososphaerales archaeon TH526 | reverse complement strand
TAAAGCCGCTCAATAATTTTTTTGAAGCTCTGGAATCTTCTTTGCCATCCCAACCATAATAAGACATGACCACTCCAATGGCGCATCGTCCGTCATGCCCATCGGAATACCGCTCAGTAATCTGCGTATACTGCTTTCCATGAACTCGTAGAATCTGGGAGACAGTCAATTCTTGTCTTAACAGCTGCTGCTGCTGACTCATTGTAATTGTACTATAGTCAATGATCTATATGAATCTAGTAAGAAATGCAATTAAGCTCGATTTTATTTATTATACGTAAAATTTAACAAGGCCCAAAAAAATGTGCTTTCGAATACGATCTGATGGATACACGTGCGCAAGCCGCTCCCTATTCAGACTTAATATTAGAACATACAATTGGATCGCTTCAATCATCATGTAGTATCATAACATCTAAACTTGATAATGTCAACTCATGGACTGTGTAGGTTAGGGTACCGAATGCCATCGGCAAGCTCTCATATCCGAAAGCCAGCATTTTCAGGAAATTCTAGATGATACTAAAACTAGGAAAGATATTTTAGTAAGATCGTAAATTTACTACAGAAAGATCATTTTTATAATTTGTTGTGTAAGCTGCTGATGTAGTACGTAAACACCGCCATTGTTAACCACAAAAAGAGATCATTCTGGCACACCCCTCTATAGGTAGGAGGTAAGTCACCAGGTTCTGATCTAGCTGGTTATCCTACCTTTTTATAATATGTTGTGCAAAACTGTGTAGGCAGTCTCCGCACTCACAATATACTGCCTAAGCCACGTAACTCCAACGTCTAGACGTATGCAAGGTAGGTCAAGGTAGATAGGCGACCATCCTAAACCCGAGTTAAGTCTTTTGGTCGTCCTATCTTTAAGTTTGAATGTGGAGTTAGGTCATATCTTAACTTGGAGCACAAACACAAGAAGATTTTGGTCAGAGATTAATCGAATCTTCTAGTCGATATGTACTAGAATTACTATATACAATAAAGTCAATGCCAACTTGATGAAAAGCCAAATTTTTATCGCCGTCGGCCTCGCAATCGTTGCGTCGGTACTGGTGACAGGAGTTGCATCCTCTATTTACGCCCAGTCAAATATGACTGGAGGAAATATGACTGGAGGAAATATGACTGGAGGAAATATGACTACGCCATCTGCAAGTGATACCTCAGGTGGAGATGGTGACGATAGTGGAAACGGAGACGACGATGGTGGAGAAGACGATAATAATGACGATGGAGGGGAAGGCAATAACTAGCGAAGGTCCATTTAACTATCTGAAAATACGTCCTATCTTTATTTTTGTAAACCACAGCAATGTAAGTTCAGCAAAAATACGAGAATACAAAAAATATCTGTATAGCATGTCATGACTTGCCATTGTTCACTGCTGCTCTATAAAATGTACATGTTTCACCGGATATGCCAATATCTGCTAGCTCAGCACGCGGCTTTTTATTGCTAATGGTGTATGACTTTCAAACTGTTAATTTGTTAATTCACTGTACCTAGCAGAATTATTGCCTTGAGTTTTGACATTGGGCAATTGAGGGTCATTTTTTAGCTAATCTGTTTGCTGTTCAAACTGCTCCAATGTATCAATAGACCCATCAGTTGAAAGTTCAAAAAGCGGACCAAATATCTTCCAAAAATCTTCACTACTAATACTGATCAACGGAAAGTGATCTGTTTTTGTCCCATTCAGTTCTAGCCAAGTTATAACTATATTTTTGCCGCCTTACTCCGTAGAATTCAGAGCTGTTACAGTATTGCTACTAATATTACCATTCTGTTGAGCTATCATAACTATAATTTCGCTGTTCGTAAATCCGACTGCAATTGTTACAAATAGTGCCATAATGAGCCTACTCATAGTGCATATACACAATTACAAAATTCGATCTGAGACTTTTTGTGAGTTAACTCTAACTCCGTCCAGGGAATCAGCTATTTCATTAAACGTGCAACCAGAATCATTCAAGTCTATCAGCAGTTCATTATCGATGCCTTCATTTTTGATGTCAACTAATGCGGCCAACAGAGTTCTCGCTGAGCCAGGCTCGTCTTTTCCATTCCACCCATGGTATGACATCAGAACACCAATGGCACATCTACCATCATATCCATCTGAATATCGCATCTGAATCTGTCTAAATTGTTTTCCATATATACGTAGAATCTGAGAGGTTGTCATACCTTGTTTTAGAAGTTGTTGTTGCTGCCTCATTGTACCAATCGTCTAATCAACATGTTATTTAGACACTGTAGCAGATAATTGCTGCTGCTATGGGAATTTGGGATTAACTTGGCGATACCACTCCAATGTTGGTTAATAATTATTCCCCATAGTTCCTTTTGCTGCTAGTCGTAGTATTGGCCAAAATGTTGTGTCCCTATCTATGCTTACTCTGGCTACAGACTCTTTGCAGAATAAGAATATTAAGATAAGATAACTAGTGACTACATATTAAAATGGTGAATTATTTCACTACAGGGATGATTGCTGATGCCCTCCAACCTCTATTGTTACAAAGCCAAAACAGCCATTCAATGCAAGTAAGAAAGTGGCAAGTCGGGAATGAATAGAACGGAAGACCTCCCAATCTGCTACTCCGTATTGCTCAAACGTAATTGTGAAATATTTTATAAAAATCTTATAGCCTATGTTTGAGGGCAATCATGTATATCGTATTAGTTAAAAAATTCTATTGCTTGATGCATATTGAATACTAATAAGATCGATCCAAATCTCGAAAATAGTCACAATCAACAATCAACTTTTGTAGGATTATTATTCCCTATGTAAACCTGACTGTTTTCGAAGATATTTTAGTAATTCTTCATCATCATTTGGATGTGGTATTCGCAAATAACGTTTCATCCCATTCAATAAATCATTACTCTTTTTAGAATTTTGAACTATGTCACTATTTTTAGAATCATTTATCATAATAAAAATTACATTTCATGGTATATAAGACTTAGGAGTTTACTATAGGTAAATCTAATTAAACTTTGGAATATGGTTATGTTTCAAAAAGTCTTCCAATTGCTCGTAACTATCTAATTCAAGATATTTCATTAGACACTCGACGGTGTTATCATCGTATTCAGAATTATTGTATTTTTTTCTGCTAAGCGAAAATTGAATATGCTCAGTTTTTTCATCCACGTTAGTATTTCTTAGTACCCATTTCTGCAGTAATATATATAACGCTTTATGAATTATATTTTGAAGAAGTTAATAGAAAATAAACTAAATCTCTATCGTTATGTCATCAATACACGAATTAATCTAATAATGCGCATCTTTGATATGAATCTGTACTGATTTATAAAGGGGCTTCAAATGAATGAAAATAAGAGAACCTGTAAGAATTACTAAACCATCTTGGGGGTTAATTTTTGAGCAAACACACCCAACCTTAATGAGCATTTCAAGATTGCACTTGATACTATTTATTATACAATATTGAATAAATCTATTATAAATGGTATTCGGTATTTACAATCAATTATTATAAACGATGTAGTACATCAAGATAAGACGGCTTGAATGCGCAGAAATTCATACGTAAACTCTGACAGAGATTCAAATATTAGCTTACGTGCTCAGATTTATTTTATCTCCATAACTTTGTCAATCATCTTCTGATAATCTAATTCTGTTGTAATATCAGAAATACCATCATGAGGTTCTTTTCTTAAATCGCTTGCCTTGTATTAATCATAGTCATCATTTTTGATAGATTTTGGTGCTTTGTCTCGTGTTCATCCAACTCTTCACGTGACCTAAATTCTTGGCCACAATCGACACAATAGAAAGGTGCATACATTTTAGCATCGATATCATCAGGCATTTCACTACGATCCATTTTATCACTCATAATATTTTTTATGTTGGGTTAACTATAAAACAATATGCAAAAGTTGTTAGAGTTTATTGCCCTCTTAATCGTTATTGCAGAAATGGTGTTTGGTATTAGCATATCGATCGGACATGCTGTTTTCGCTTAAAGACATTAAAACCGACAATAATGGTACGAACAAATCAGGTTCAATATCTAGTCTTCCCAAGCCTATTCGTCTCCTATTCGCTTAACTCACTATCTAACTTTTGCTGATCTCCGCAATGCAAAACTTACAGACGCTTTTCTTCCCGGAGCGGATCTAATAAATGCTGGCGTTTCCAATGCCAAACTAACACATGCTTTTCTTCCCGATGCTGACTAAACAAATGCCGATCTCCACAATACAGATTTAACAGACGCTAATCTTCAGGGCACCGATCTAGTAAATGCCGATCTCCACAATGCCAAACTAACACATTCTAATCTTCTAGACGCCAATTTAACCAATGCCGATCTTTTGGACGCCGATCTAACACATGCTTATCTTCCTGACGCCTACCTATCAAACGCCGATCTTTTCTCTGCTGATTTAGCTAATGCTGCTCTTAGCGATACCGATCTATCAAACGCCGATCTTATATATGCCGATCTATCAGATGCTAGTCTAAACTTCGCTAACCTATCAAATGCTATTCTTATCAACGCTGATCTAATAGACTCTGATCTTGAATATGCTATTCTAACCAATGCTAATCTTAACTTTGCCGATCTAACAGATGCTTATGTAAGCGGAACTTATCTAAATAATGCTATTCTTTCTAATGCTAATCTAGGAAAAACTAAACTCCTAAGCTCAAATTGACACATGCTCATTTTCTAGGTGCTGACTTAACCGATGGGAATCTTTTAGGTAGCGATCTAACAGATGTTAATCTCAATCTTACAAATCTTAGAGATTCTATATTTGACTGCGATAGTCTAAACATTGCTAATTTAACTATCAATGCAAATCAAGTTCATTTGGTTAAAAGCATTAACGGAAACCTAAAAGAAGTCTCAAGTTGCCAATAGAAAATTTATTAATAGTGAATGATCAAGAACAAAGTGCAACCAGATCGGAAAATTAGGCATTGACAGATTTTGTAGGCATGTGTCTATACGATCTAGGTTACAGTTAACAATTTCTGTTTGTGCCAAGTAATCTATGACAGGAATGACTATAAGAGCGATTGCTAGACTGACTATCAAATCCGGACACTTTTAATATTGGCACATGCGATGCGATGTTTGAATAGACAGTACGTATGCAAAGAGAACACTACTGTGATTGAAAATGCAACAAGACTAATTTTCTGAAGCATATTCAATATTTCTATAAATTCTAGTACTCATTGTTCTTTATATTACTGCGTGCTAATGTTGGTTTGGAAT
>JAATVR010000011.1 GCA_014523665.1 Nitrososphaerales archaeon TH526 | reverse complement strand
TGCGAACGATCTTCAAATTAAACACACATCCGTGGAGCTGGATAGTTATCGTCGGTTCTCTCATTTTTATATGGCATATACCGCAAATTTTTGACTATGCTTCAACTCATGAGTATATTCATGTTATACAACACCTTTCATTCGTTATGATTGGAGCTGCTACGTTTATGATAATTAGGCTTCTCGGAGAATCATTTAACTTGTTTATAATATCTTCATTAATAGGGATGATGGGCTTTAGTGGATTAATTCTTGTTATTTTAGATAATCAGATTTATCAAGTATACTCTATAAACAGCCATCATAATGCAGGGATTTACATGATCATATCCTTTGTCATACTTTTACTAGTGATCATGCCCACTTATTTGATTCGACGCACCATATTTCACATAAATACTTCTACGTCTGGTGGCGATACATGATAGTTGCTAATGAAATAGTAAGAATATCAAAAATAGATGCTTATTGATTCTCATTCCTTTAATCCTCATAAATTGCTTAATGATTTACCAGCTTATATCTCAAATGCGGATCCCCTACTATGGTGTTTATATGGGTATAAGTTCTTCTCTTATATAGGCGACTGCGTTGAAACAGATGAGGTAATTGCTTCGGTTTTAATAATCTCTCCTGAAACTAACATGTATTACCATCAGTCCCTATACCAAATCCAAACGCTAATTCAGATATTACTAATATTAAGAACAAAAAATGGTTGAAGAAAAGTTATCATTATTATTGGATAAGCCATAACAAGTAGATGCAGCATCACAATTAGTTGCTGATTGTTATGATCTTTTCTCCAGGGATAAGAATAGACCTGTATCACGTTCAGTGTGACCATAAGAAGCTCCCTCCCTTCTACCTAGACAACTTGGCTGCAAGGACATCCACCTTCTCAATGCTAGGTGGCTGTGCGAAAAGCTCGGATGCTTTTTCTGTCAATGCCGCTGCGACTCGACCAGAGAGGTGTGCTTGACGACCAGACTCGTCCAGGAAGGCATCAAATATTCCGAAAGTAGAAGGTCCTAAGCGGATTGCAAACCACGCGATCGTTGCTGGTTCTTCTTGGACCACAGATAGCCCTCCACGTAAGAAGTTCTCGACGTCAGCCTCTCTACCGGGTTTTGCTTCCAACCGAACAAATAATGCTAGCTTAACCATGATATTTCTCTCCTTTCGACATTGTTGCTTGATTGCAATGTAAACCATACCTGGCAACTTTTGAAAATCTTTTTGACATATCTTCTCCAATTACCATTGGTGATGGATAAAGATTTTTATATAACCTTTAACTCTTTTGTTAAACTTTTCATATGTATTGGGTGCATCATCGATCTTGATCTAGTGTGACATAACAAAGCTTGGTTTAGCTACACCTGATATTATCAGATCTCGAAGATATATATTGTTCCGTTTGACGTTGCACTGCCCTGTTCCCATCGTGAGTCCTTTTTCAAATAACATTCCAACTGAAATATACCTTGTTTGCGTACTCATATGGTGCTCCAGGATCTTCTGTAACATCCAATCCAGGAGCTCCGATACCACCGGATGGTCTTACGCCTTTATAAGAGACATGAGAACAGAATTCGGTACATCCTTTCCACCTAATGATGGTGGTGCTGCTTGGCAACGGACAGCATCAACAACTCTATCTACACCACCTTCACCTTCTGTTCCCCAAGTGTTTGTTCGACTGGATCGTCCTCATCCTGGTTTATCGGTATGGTTCATATAGATTTAGCTTTGTCGAATCCCTCCTTATGTCTGTCTACAGACTGTTCGGTTTCGCCTTCTGGATTATAGCAAAATCAGTAGATAACAGATTAGTAAGAACATTAAAAATAAATGCTTATTGAAATCCCTTGCTCCTTTTATATACAAAACCAAAATGAATATCGCCTAACCGTTTGGCTCGATATCACTACATTATGGAATATTCAAAGAAATACAACTTTCCAACTAAAAAATCGCGAACAACTTGTTATATGATGTCTGAACGAATTCATAAGTTAGTGGATGATATCGAACCATCAATATCAGACGAAAATTTACAGCCATCTGAATCTGACGGAGATTTGATAAAACCCTATTTAGCCATATATAATTAAGCATACGATGTGCAAGCTCACAAATAGGAAGTGGCCTGATTGGACACAGCAATAATTGTTAGTTATGATAGGTTCTGTCGTAGCAATAGTATTGTTGCAATGCAATTCAGAAGATTGTGACACTTGGTGTGTCTTCAAATAATAGGTCTGGAGGATGACCTCTTTCAAAATAGTTTTTGGAAACATTCGGAAGCAATGATAATACCATATTGGAAACTCCGTACGCTAATCCCAGTGGTGCCACGCCATATAAAGGGCCTTTGGTCAACTTATACAAGTCTGATGGCATTCCCTCCTTGTACACGGTAGTCATTGTTGAAATAACCTGTTGCGCCATACCTATTACTTCTCCATCGTTCCGATCTATAATAGGAGACCCGCTAGAACCCCCCATGGCAACGATATCAGTCTGAATTCCCCACGGCATAGAACTCTCATCATGGGGCATTAACCCAGCGATATGTCCAAATTGTATAATGGGATTCAGACGCATTCCGACTCCGTCTTCATTTCTGTACAGAATCAACGACAATCTTCCACTAGGATAGCCACACATTGCAATGTCATGATAAAGTTCTAATTGACCGGGTTCCTTAATTGGCAATAAATTATCCGAAGTACGATCCAGTTTTCCTAGCCCTATATCTAGATCTATTGAGCCGTTGAACCCATCAACTTCCTTGACAGGGGGTAACCTGATCGACTCACTTATGCGATACGTATCGAGATCTAACTGTTTTCCTCTTCGAGTAATGCTGAATGCTGAATACACTCCTTCGAGACCGTTGTTCTTATCCTTATACTGGGAGTTATAATTTAGGCATTGACTAAAAACGTGGGCCGAACTGACAATATACTTATCACCTATGAAAAAACCTGTGCCAAAAGTGCTTATGACATCTTTCGTATCCTTGTTGGCAAGACCTATCGCCACTGTTGACGCTTTAACTCGTTTCAAAAAATCAGTATTGACCATCTGCTTAATATTGCTAGACAATTTAATAATCTTATGACATTAAATGATTGGAAAATTCTTTTAGCTTAAAAGAGATTTTGTGCTCTGGTGAGTAGGCTTCTCATCAGTAGAGACGAAAGAATGATACTGTTATGTAATTGAGGCAGTGAAGAAATTACCTATTCTCCGCTGTGATTTAATTGATTGAAGGATGAAAGACAAAAAAAGTTAGTAGGTTAGGTATAAATCGGAAAAGTGTGTTCAAAATGAACATGGATTCTGCGAAGGCGAAATATTAGAAATTATTAAAGTTCACAAATAACAAAAATGTGTCAATGGCAATCCATTACATGATAGGTCGGTTGTCTTTTGTCCGCTGCCAAGTATCACTAATAACCTCGAAGATTGTCTGCCTAATAGAACCATTAAACTTTTCATCCCATAGTTTAACAACATCATCACCAGGAGTACTTTTATTCTGTAATCGTCTATCTAAAATATTGAAAAATTCTGCACTAATACCTAAATCAGACAGACCTTTACGTGCATAATCAAATTGGCCTCTTATTGTCTCGATGATGTCAAAATGGGTTTCAGCTTGATATCCTGAGCGCACCGCAGCTAATCTTTCTTCTCTTAATGAAGATAGTGGTCTCAGCTGTCTCTCTTCGTATATTGCTCTGCTCAAATAACCAATAAAGAATTCTATCATCGCCATTAGTTCTTTAATAGTTGGTTGTACCGATACTACCCTAGTCTCAACTCGGTAAAAATCGGAATTCAAACGAATACGTGCATCTTCATGTCTTTCCTTTTCAAGTTCAAAATAGTCTTTTGCGATATTTGGTTTTCTGGAACTAATATATTCAACATAATCTTCAATGCTGCCAAGGTATTTTGAAATAGCTGGAAAACCTGAATTCTGTTGTTCTGACTGATCATACAAGTAAATTCTTGGTTCATGAAATGAATATACTCTACCGGCAAAAAGTCTGCTATTAGCCCCAAGTGTTATTGCTGATGGAATCATATTTAGTATGTGATTGAACATCATGGCGGTATAATTTGGGTTCTTTCCCTGTAAGTGGAAATGAAAAGCTTGAATCGCAGCCGGAATATGCATCGCTTTAAATATTTGCCCTTCTATTTCCACGTCTGGCATCTTGTTGTGCCATTTTGATAATTTATTGTATCGTGGTTTATTTGTGATTAGATCCACACTTTTTATAATCTCAGGTGATGGATTACCTCCAAGGAAGACTGGAATTACGTCATTATTCCTGTATAGTTTCTCGATGGATTTTCCAAGATGTTCTATAAAATCCTCAAAAATAAAATTAAGATATCCAAGGTCCCTCATTGCTACTGGAGACGTCTTGTATTCAAATTGACACGCGCCATACTCGTAGTCAAGAGGATGACTAGTCCCTTGATGTTCTTTGATCAATGGTTCTGCATTAACTGGCATTCCATTCTTGTCAATCAAGCAGGCTTCAATCTCTACTCCAACTCTGAAGGTTTCATCGATCCTTTCCGCATCATGATGTATTCTGTTCTTTAGCGCTTTTGTCTGGATGGCAGCGGAATGATCCAAATCAACTCTATATTCTGCATTCTTGTACTTCTAGTTATTCTTCTGCATGTAAATTTTTAAGTTAGCAGAGACTATTCTTGCAAAATGGGTTGCCGCTTCTGCGGCCAGAGGGGTACCCATAAATTCCCATATAGATTATATCCTCCATCATTTATTTCGTTTGTAGAATTCCAAACGATAGAAATGCACGATATTTATTTAAAAATATTCCTTTGTTAGTATTCCAACATATTGTATTCCTTAGTGACAGGTGGCAAACTAGAGCAAACACACTTGACAGTCGTGTGACACATAAATAGTAGCTAGTCTAACTAACTGTTACCTTGTCACATTATATCTTACTCATAAATTGGACGGACCAAGGGATTGGCAAGATCAACGATTCTGGCGACCGTTACAATTCCTTTAAGGCATCGGTGGAGAAAGCAGGCGGCAAATTGATCGGAGGTTACTATACTCTTGGAGAATATGAT
>JAATVR010000124.1 GCA_014523665.1 Nitrososphaerales archaeon TH526 | reverse complement strand
TTGCACTTATTTCAGGTAGCTGTTTCTCAAAAGTGTACAGCGTCGATATTCCAGAGGCTAGTGTTAGGCGTGTCAGCTCACTCATATTCAGAACTGCATCTTTTGTTTTTCTGGAGCATTCATAATCATACAGGTCATTTCTAGTTACGCCTATCGATTCTGCAAATGAAACCCATGGAGCTATATGCTGCTTCTCTTCCTCCAGATTATGCTTTATTATATTGACATGTCCAAAATTTGGCTCAAGTTCTGGCGTCACTTGCTCAAGTATATTGCCAACAAGACTAGGGACAGCTTTAACCAATTGGAAATATTCTTTTGAGTACCCCTGTAGGTCCTTCATAGAAAGCGATCCCGCCGACCACAACTGGTAGAATTTGTGTTTCAATAAACTCCTCTGCTGAATATTATCATCTAAAGAGTGTATTAGTAGTGACACATTAAATGAATACTTAGGAACCTATAGAAAAACTTATCTTTAGTCACCACATCAGTTCGCTACAATTGCTGACGTAGATCTCGTCCTTTCTCGTTGGATTTTGCTATCTCAGGAAAGGATTTTATTGGAAACCACAATCACGTCATACGTGCTCCGGTGGTGTAGAGTTTTGGCTAACATCAATAGCCAGTGCACAATCCGGTCAAGCATTGTGGCCTTTCGAGTCGCAGATCCCGGGTTCAAATCCCGGCCGGAGCACACCTCCTATTCTTGGAATTATGTAAAAAGCATTAATAACCGAACCGATGCATTGGGTACCTAAGGCACAGATTTAGGCTTGAGTAAGAGAAATCAAGGAGCAGATCCAGTTCTAGCCTTAGTCGGAGACTACTTGTCAAAGATCGACGATTCACTGATGAGCGAGCTAGGCAGATACTCATGGTCAGAGTTCTATGGGCCACTGATATACGCATGTGAAGGAGGGAAGAGAATTAGACCCTTAATCCTATTATTGACTGCCGAAAGCATCAAGATTTCAAACCGTGATAATTCCAATCTTACCGATGATATCTTTCTAGCCGCATCAGCAATAGAGCTATTGCACACCGAATCAGTCATCCATGATGATATAATAGATCAGGAGAACCTGCGTAGGGGCAGACCGTCCTTTCATGTTAAGTATGGATATAACAGCAGCATACTCACCGCAGATTTCGTACTAGGTATAATCCTTAACATTGGATCGAAAGTCAATGATCCAGCAGTTTCAAGCGAACTCTCAAATGCCGCAATAAAGATGTCTGAGGGCGAAATGATGGAGATACGCATGGGAAAGAATCCAGATATAAGTATACGCGACTACATTCAAGTATTGGAGAATAAGACTGCTTCACTATTTGAAGCATCTTCCAAGATAGGCGCCATACTTGGTGGAGGTACAAAAGATGAGATTCATTCGATGACGGCATTCGGACATTTGCTTGGTATAGCATATCAAATTCATGATGATCTAGTCGATTGGAACAACGAAGACAGGCTTTTTAATGCACTAATAAGAAAGAATAACACCTCATCTGAGATCGTTACTGAGATGGAAGACCTCTATCTAGATTATTCCAATAGGGCAAAAGACGAACTCGGAAAATTGCAAAAAAGTCTTCCTAAAAGCTACTTAGAAAGACTATCCAATATGAGTGTCGTCTTTTAGTCCAAAAGTTCTGTTGCATTAATATTTTCTGCCCCTTTTAGTTCTTTGGTCTTGCATTGGGACAAATACACAAAGTATTTGAGATTAAATCTTGCAAAGATTCAGCCAAGTGTGGGATAAGAGATCAATCTTCTCAGAAGGCTGGCCTCAATTCCATAATAGCATTTTACTTAGTTAAAACTAGTCCCTGTTGAGTATGCGATGATAAAAGATGAGGACGTAATTGGAGGGAGTACTCCTGAGGAATTAACAATGCTTCCGCCGGTACCAGTCGAATTCGTGGATATCTGCGTCATTGTCTCCGCGAGGTCAGGTACATTTATCACAGCTTCTGAAGCGAATTCCAGTATTGGAGCGTGCCATATTCCAAACCCCACCATAAAAATGACGCCAAATATCAACACTGCTACCATTGGCCTAGGCTCTTTTACACGACGCATATCCGGTGATTCTTCCATGTACATCTTTCGCATGATCCAGGCATAATAAGCCAGAGACAAAGCGCTGTTGAGAACACCTGCTATCGCGAGGTAGGGACCCCATGATACTGTGCTATCTATCGCGGCTCCAAATATCACCAGCTTACTCCAAAATCCATTTAGAGGAGGAAGACCTGCCAGTGCCAACAAGGAGATCGACAAGCATATAGCGGTAATCGGCATTCTCCTGCCAAGGCCCCTATATTTTTCAAGACTATAACCTGCAAGAACAACTGCCACACAGGCGGCGGCAATGAACGCAGTGGATTTCATGACTGCATGATTCATAATGTGAAATAGCGACCCTGTGAGGCCATCTTGAGAGTAGGGCGCTACGGCCATGCCTATCAGAATATAGCCTGCTTGTGCAATGCTTGAGTATGCAAGCATCCTAGTAACACTTTTTTGCATAATTGCCGCCAGGTTGCCCAATGTCATCGTAAATACCGCTAATATTGCCAAAGTTACGGTCCAATCGGCATTCAAGGCAAAAATCCCAAGAATGATTACACGGATAGCTGCAGCAAATCCTGCCTTCTTTGTCCCGGCTGCTAGCAGAGCGCTAATAGTGATAGGTGATCCTTCATAGGTATCAGGGAGCCACATATGAAATGGTACAAGACCCATCTTAAAGCCAAAACCAGCTATAAATAGCCCTATAGCCAATAATCCGACCGGAACTAGTTCAGGTCCAAGTGTAGCAAATGTAGTAATGGCTACCCCGATATTCGTTGATCCTGTTATGCCGTACACTAATCCAATGGCAAACACAAGAATAGCTGAAGATAGAGCTCCAAACATGAAGTACTTGATAGCGGCCTCATTTGAAATGGGATCCCGCTTTGCAAAAGCGGCCAGAGCATAAGTAGGTATAGACATCAACTCCCATGCAACCAATAACATTACCAAATCAGTTGAATATCCAATGAGTACCATTCCGATACTTGATAGCAATAATAGCGAATAGTAAGCCGCAGGATTTGCCCTCCCTTTCATA
>JAATVR010000833.1 GCA_014523665.1 Nitrososphaerales archaeon TH526 | reverse complement strand
TGTAGTCATCCCCTGCCTAAGAAGATCCAAAAGATATAGTCATAGATCACAGACAAATAAACATAGCTTATGAATTAGTACGCGCATTTACGGCTCTCATACCAATCTCCACAATTATTTCTCAACATATTTAATGAAAGAATTTAGCTTTATTTATTATGTTGGCATATTTTATCTAATGCCTACTAGAAATTTCTGCCTATGCGGGCATAGCAGAGAATATCATGAACAATGGTACTATCTTTCATCTAGGCATATAGATACAACTGGACGGTGTATGTATTCAGTACATAACAGATCATGTCCCTGTAATAATTTTGTCCCATTAAACAAAGGACGGATTAGTTCGATACTAAAAGAGGCCTAAGGATTCTTTTATTAGTGCGTTGTTTATATACTGATGTCTTCATTGATACTATGAGTCAAGAAAAAGGTCCTCCTTTTAAATGTGAAGCGTGTGTCACTGAATTCAATTCGCATGAAGAGCAAGCACGCAGGACAAAGCATATTCACTTCTAGTAAAGGTATTACACGATAAGAAAAAAGCATGACAGAGGGAGCTTTTCAGATTGGCATCCGTCAAACTTCGATATAAAAATAGATACATACAAGTTAATTCGGAGTGCGTCTAGGTTTTCTCTCATTAGGGATAAGTTTCAGAGATCTAGCCACTAATTTTGAATATCATAATCAGATATCTATAATTCATGCGCCAACGGGTATAAGGAAAACAAAGGTATTTTTGGATTTGATTAGCCCTTATAGATCGAAGCATCAGAGTCTTGAGAGGATTTTTTATTTCTCACCACTGCTAGCACTGACAGAGGATGTTGAAACGACACTTTCGAGTACTATTTCAAATTTGGATGAGGTTCTAATTTATAATCATCTTTTCTCTGGTTCACTTGAAGAAAAAAGAAAAATGGCCGAAAGTGGTGATCCAAAACACATTGCGCATTTCTGCTCTTATGTCTGACTTTGATGGAACCTTGTGCCCGACATCATTAGTAAATCATAGTCTATTTCAAAAAAGCATTCCAACAATACCTCCACAGATAGAAGTGTCATTGCTAAAAATTTCTCAGCTTATTCCCGTATTCATAGTATCAAGTAAAGACTTTGACTTGCTTCACGTGACAACAAAGAGATTTGCAAGTACCATATCATGTGTGCTAGGAATTGAAACTATCAATCACATAAAACATGAGGACGAAACAGTTCTTGATTGTATAACAGAACGACGTTTTAGTGCAGATACCCAAACTCTAACTGAAAATTCGAAAATACTAAGTCATTTATTAGAACAGGAAAAAATTCAGAGCTATATACATGAATGTGATATCCGCATTGATCGCAAGTTCACAAGTTGCAATAAAATACTAATTGGGATAACTTTTGATTATAGACATTTGGATAACTGGGAAAAATTCAAAAAGGTTGATGAACCCCGATTGCTTGAGATTATTCGACGTACTATTAATGAACATACGCAGCTAGGTGGTGCAAGTTATGAAATGGAACCATATATTCAGACTTACACATCTCATCCGTTTCTAGATCTGTATGCTGTGAAATGTGATAAGGGTTTAGCTTTTGATTCCCTTTTTAAGAGAAATTCAAATGATCCTACACTTTCAGATTCAATAACAAACACAAAAAATGTATTATATCTAGGAGATTCCGAGAATGACAATCCTGCATTTAGACGATCTGATATCTCAATTGGGGTATCGTCTGACAAACGTTTAAACCCTAAATTAGCTTGTAAATACAATATTGAATTCGAACACTTATCTATTTTTCTCAATAGATTACTTGAAAATGGTTTGATTTTTTCTGAAAACTTATTGAAGTTTTAGACCTTGTAGGTCCTTTGTCACGCATCTCCAATAGCATTATTAATAATGATCCTATTTCTATCGTATCTGATGTAGCTATGATGGGTAGAATGAAAAATATGAAGGTGCTAGTAGTAGATGATGATCCCGATATTACTTCACTGTACAAAGATGCCTTGGAAGGCGAAGGGGGATTTAATGTAGATACTTATAATGATCCTAGCCAAGCGTTATCAGATTTCAAACCAGACTATTACGATATTTCATTAATAGATGTAAGAATGCCAGGGATGAATGGTTTTGACTTATATAAAGAGCTAAAAAAGTTAGATCCCGTCATCAAAGTCTGTTTTATTACAGGGTTTGAGGTAAACTATAGAGCATTGCAAGATATATTTCCTGAGATTGCTCAAGAATGCTATATTTCAAAGCCAACAACTATGAAAGAATTAAAGGAACACGTAGATCATTTATTGCAAGAATAATGTAATAATGATCCCTATGGTAGTTATAGAATAGCTCTTGACCTGCTTTCACTAATCATCAAGATCACAAATCATCAAGTTCTGATAAACCAGCTGTACATTTTGCTAACCTGTACGCCAGTTTCAGGACAAACACATATAATAGCTGCTAGAAGACGTTAGTTAGTTACTCAGCTAACTAATCCCTTCCAAGCTCGTAAGTGCTAGCTAGTGATCGAGTTTTGTGACTGAATAAAGCGTGGGTATGCATTGACTACTAAATTTTCTCATGTTTATTCCTCATCATATGGTTTTCTTGATGCACTGATACTTCAAAAAATTTGTTCCAATCATTTCATCATCATACCACTTGTTGAATTTGATATTTGTCCACGGATTTCTCCATCTGGGTATTTAGTTGTATGAACATTTACATATAATCCCATAGAATGCATGGAACTTAGGAGCTCAGAAAGTTGTTTGCCAGCAAGTGGTCCTTGAAGATTATCAGCAGTTATATCCCCTTCAGAGAGGAGTCCAGAAACCATTTTCGGTGTGGGTATATCAGATTTAAACAATGTTATTACAATAGGTCCATTTTGGCCTTGTTCTCCACTGTGAATGTAGGCTGCTGTAACATTGTCTATATCTGTTACATTCAAAGTATAAGTTACGGTATTCTCATTTAATATTGGCCTAAATTCAGCCAATCCAGTAGCGTTAGTTTCTATTGGGGGTACTACCATATCGCCGAAGAGCTTGGCAGTAAATTGCTGCTCAGTTACTCCTGCAGTAGCAAACACAGGAGTTAAGAAATTGGTTATAGCACCAGTTTCCACTATCATTATTATCAATATAATTAGAGCTAATGACATCATAGTAAAATATCCTAAAATCATATTTCTCATAGTGTATGTAATAGGTAAGGCAATTCAATATTTAAAGGAATTTCACTCAAGTAATATCAATACAGTACCGTATTACATAGGTTGTAATTATGTGGGCTTGCAGCAGTTCGCGCTTGACCAGTATTTTGATATAAAAGTGGTATGTTGAATACTAGGTGCCAAATATACATAATCTTCCCATAGTAAGAAATGGATTGAGGCCCATACCGTAATGAGGCCTACTTCTTGGTCGATTCGTATCTAGAAGAAGGAGTAAGTGGCAGTCCTGTCATGACAAAATTCAAATCTACATGGAGAACGAAGGATGGTACCGAACCTCTAAAGGGATTTTCATTTTATTTATTTGGTATAGTTATCTCAACGTTCCGAGTTCCTGAAGGCCAGATACCGACTGGACCTAATACTTCATATTTCGCCGAAATAATAGAGAATATGGTAACAAATGCATAATGACATACATGAGGCTTAGCTCATCGTAAATCTGGAAGACATGCTAGGTTATTAGTGGGAACATGCGAAGTGTACGTATTGTTCGGATTTACAATCTATCTTATGCATTTGACAGATTACCTAAAGCATAAGACGTCTAAAAAGAAGAAAGACGTAGTAGGTTAAAATGTTTATGATCTTGGCAAAGAGATTACAATATGTATACATATGAAGAATGTTGCATAAAGGACGCCATAATCACTCATTATTCGATACTAAAAGAGGCCTAAATTTCTATGTTGATACCTTAATTTCTTCTTGGCACTATTCTAGACAACATATGAGGAAAATCTTGTCTTACAAATATTTCCAGCCAAAAAATGATCATCTATATTTTTCATCGGTA
>JAATVR010000832.1 GCA_014523665.1 Nitrososphaerales archaeon TH526 | reverse complement strand
CTCTCAAACCTTACGATTACATTGCTAATATCAACAATTCTGGTACTGGTCGCCTTGGCCTTTATAATAACATCATATTTGGTAGATGAAGTTTTTTTTGATGAACGTTTCTTTGAAGAAGTTCTAGCCATGTCATACCATAAATCTCAATCTCTATAATAGCTTTTAAAATAATTGCCTGTAATCCCAATCTCATTCATTACCTGTATCGCAAGCGGATTTATTTCAGAGATTGGTTTTGTCCCTGCACTAGATGGTACGAATTCTTCTGGAGCATATTTCTTGAAGAATCCTTCTGCCATCTGACTTCACCTTACGAAAACCTGTTAAATTATACGGTGAATGGAATCTTGACCCAACAAAAGGGATATCAATTCAGAACTGAATTGCAATACGAGAAAGGAAAACAAGTAGTTGAAATTGATTCTCCTTCATTTCTTGGAGGTAACGGAGATAGACTTGGGCCTATGGCATATTGTATTGCAGGAATTACATCTTGTTTTATTGCCACATTTGTTACTGTAGCCTCATCTAAAGGAATAAGATTTTCCAAATTAAATGTAGACACACAATGTGACATCAACTTTGCAAAAACATTTGGCGTAACTGATGAACCGATAACTGAAGGAATTGAGTTCCAAATTGAAGTTGAAAGTTCAAAGGGTCAGTTCAGGTTAGGATCGTGGACTGTAGCTAATTCATTCAAATTAATAATATTCATTTCGCACAGTTAAAGGTAAAGCCGAAAAAAAGTGTACATTGGATATTAATCAGCAGTTGGTTGATGGAATAGGAATGTTGTCCTCTTTCGTAATTCCTTCGGGTCGTCCTCCCAACCAAACGAGATTGGAGCACCCTCTCGCAACAGATCGAATTCAAAAGATAGGAAACGTTTCGTATTTCTATCAACAGTCTCTCCTTCAACAATTTTTACATTATCTACAAAGAGGGCTGGCGACTGGGCACGTGGTGGAATAGATCCGTCAGTCTTGACCAAGAATTCGATGGCCCTGCTATATTTTGCAAACCTTGATTTGAAGTGGCGCAGCCTGGGTGCTTGATACGGAATGAGCCTGATCTTTATATCAATCACTTCCGGTAGTCTCCAGTCTGGGCGGGGAGCAGCCGGTTCTTTGGTTGATTTGTCTGTGCTCATTTTAAATTCGCCTCCATTTCAAATTATGCTCCCTTGAATCTGTAAATCATCAAGTGCAAGAGCACGTTCGTCACCACGATTAGTGCGTATAAGAATCGCAGCTGGGTTATCTATATCTGGTGCTGGGTTTATACAAGTAAAACATCTACCTGGAAATCTTAATGTTTTTAACATCGTTTTTGTAAAAGAATCCCCTCTATCATAAGGTCTAGGGAGCCCGCCAACATCATCTGAATCAATCCATACTACTGTACCTCTTCCATCCTCTATACCTAGTTGAAAGCCCGTATGACCAGCTGGTACACTCACTGTATCATAAACCTCAGCTGCACGTATCCATATCTCCTTTTTAGCTATACTGGTCTGTTTTGGAAGTTGCGATCGAAATACGCCATTTATTTTCTTATCCTCTATTACCATGCCTATGCTATTACCGTAAAAAGAGGAATTAAATGCTGATGAGCCAGCGCCCTCTTTAAAAGCATACTCCTTTGCGTGTAATGCTCCAGATTGTGTGGTAGGAAGGTTAAGAGAATTAAGTCCAATACCATTGTTATCTTCATGATTGTCTACTGTAAAGGAATTCTTATGTTGAAAAGACAAATGAGTATTCCCAGATGCAACATTTACGGGAAGCAGATGACCGGAAAGAAACATAGCTTGATTGCTATGACCAAGCAATGAGGCTCTGAAAATAGAGCAGCCGTACACAGAAAGAATTCGTTCATGATCATGTCTAGACATTACAGGTGGCCCCACTCCATCATCTAGCGGCCATTGCCGGTTAAAAAAATTATGATTAGCAAAATGCACATATAGTTGGCTTTTAATAAGTTCAGGCAATGCTTTATCGTAAAACTTTGCTCCATAATTCCTCCTTACATCGCCATCACCTGCAGGAAGAATTGTCATAAATGCATAGCCTTTCGGTTGTCCTGTTGAAGCTCCATTATCGGTTGGAGCGAGTGAAATTACAGCTTTGATATTAATTCCAGGTAAATTAATAACTTCTGGGACTAAAACTACTGCTTCGCCCCCGCGTGAGTGACCCATTAGACCAAAAGAATGAAAATCAATGTGTTGAAAAAAAATGGAACTACTGTCGGCGTCAAGTGATTGAAAGTGCATGATAGAACTTATAACAAGATCGGCACGTTGCTCTATGTTAAGGGCCCCGCCAGCAGAGCAATTGAGGGCATTACAGTCAACAGATACGGCAACTATACCCATCTGCGCTAGGTGTTGCTGGAAATAATCATATCCTTGGTAACTAGGAATTGGTAGCCAACCAGCTGGAGGAGGTTCCACGTCACACCATTCTTCAAGCCGGTCCTCTGGATTGTAATGAGTGCTATGATTGCCATGTGCCATAAAAACAATTGGGACTCGACCTAAAGAAGCTAGCCTATTATTGAATAATTGACCTTCGCCGTCATCGTTTGCTGGATAATAGACACTCCCTTTAACGTCACCATTCGCATATTCTAGATGTCCTACCGGGAAAAGATCCAGTGCCGAAGGATCATATGTAAACGGAGGAGCTACGCAGTGTGGATGAACTTCTCGTACAGTCAATCCACTGCACTTGCCCACTAACTGTTGAACATGTATGACATCTCCATGCTCAATTTGTTTATCGAGTAAAACAATTTGGTCCTGCTCCTTCACCATGTTTTACTAAATTAATATACACTTTGATAATGGCATCAGGTACAAACTCGACAAGCGTAATGCGGTCATCGCCTGATTGTACCGGACCCACCCTCGGAGCTGGTAATTTTGAACATGGTTCAACTATGGTGGATCCTTTAGGACTATCAGGACTGCCCGGGCACATCATTTGGCTAGCTTCAATCGTTTCTCCGGCGCTAAGAGGCGAACCAATACCAACTAACAGCGCATTTCCCCAACACCTCCATGTTCCTTGATTAATGCTATTTTGATAAACAGTAACGCGTGCACCATTAACCACATTAGTGATTCTAATCTGCTCCCCGCCATCATATGTTGGATCTATACCAGGAGTGGGCAATGGAGATGGTGGTACCTGGGTGATATGTTCAATCGAAGGTGGACTAGGATCGTTGCACATCTCAAACCATGCCCTAACCCGCTGATTGAGTCCGTAATCCGGATCAATATTTACTCCTTGATGCTCCTTACAACCCTTAACCCTTCCGACCTCTGTGCCATCAGCTGTTATCCACACTGTACCCCCATCTAGTAAATTAGACACACCAGTCCTAGAGCCACACTGAAATACAGGGGAGGGATTGATTTGCGGCCTAGGAGGCCCGGCAGGATAGTCTTCAGTATGAGCACGAACAACAACGTGGTTGGACCAGATACTTTGTGCCAGGCTATTGCGTTGTCTAGCACGAATTTGTTGTCCTGTAGACAGAGCGTTGGGAAGAGGAATTGACTCACCGTTTGGCATTGGAAATCCAACCTGTACTGGATTTTGGACTACTCCGTCAGTCTCTATGTCTATTTCAGCATGGGGTTCAAATGCCAGCAGAGTAATTGATATAGCGCAACTATATACCGGTTCCTTGATAATCGGATGAGATAAAAGCTGCGGATTATCTTTTAGATCTAATCCTTTTATTGGAACTTCATTGTTATTCTCACCCATATCTATCTCCAATCTGATCTAGTGGGGTTACAATCTGAAAAGGCATCTTCATTATTCATTCAGTTTATCTCTACCCATTTCTTCCATTTTCATTCAGCCACTGTTTTATCCGACTTTATCTACGTTTAACTTCGACGATGAATTTGACATACCTTTCAACATACCTTTCAACATACCTTCATTCAACATCATGTCCATTTCATAAAAATCTGAATGATGATCAGATCTATGTGATCTTTGTCCCCTCAATTTTGATTGGTTGTCCATCAAATCTAGTTAATCTACATGCGAAAGGATCTTTCTTGTGATAGCAAGTAGCTTGTTCCTGTAATACACCTAATGCTATTTGTTCGCCCAGTTTTATCGACTCTGTATAGTCGGAACGATAATGAACACCGGCCCAATTTCTTCCTATTGCAATGTTGGCCGCTAATTTGTTCAATTCATCACCTACCTTTAATGAGAGGGAACCAGCGGGTGGTTCCTCTATATCAGTTCCAGCAGTATTGGGTCTTTTAGGCTTAAAGATAATGTCATCTTCATTAAACCATGCTTTTAGTATGGTTACACATGCTCCTGCTACAGTTGCATGTCCTGCACCATACGAAGGATGAGTTGGTGACCCTTCTGGAAAAGCTTGTGGCAGAAGGTATGAGCCATATGTAGATCTAATTTTTTCCAAGATTTGATTTGAACCAGTTTTGCCAAGTATATCACCATGGATCTTCGTTTCATAGGAAGGATCAGGTTTTGTAAGGCCAGGTGTTGGACTTGGCGAGGTGGAATGTAGCTGCCTATGAATAAGACCGCCGAACGCTTCTGGCCTGAGTCGTCTATGCACGCCCCATTTCTGAAACCATACTGCTTTCAACGCCCGAGTGGCTACCTCTGTTACTAGTGAAAGGATTTGGGGCCCTCCAAATACTGCAAAGCCCATTTGCTTTGATGAGTTCTGATATGGTAAAAGCGGATCAAAATGATATACTTTTTGGGGGGGGACCATATCGTCTTCAGTGTTCAGTAAGATAAGGCAAGCACCTAGATACGCTTGATACAATGCATCAACATGTACGTAATATGCCAAATCTCTGGGAGTAAGGATATGTCGAACATTTGTCTTAGGTAGTTCCAAATCGTCATGAACATCAATTTTCTTACCGTCTTGCGCTTCAAGCCATGAGTCATAATCTGTCAAATAGTCTCTCTTCATTATACGTTGTTTTTGTTCTAATGTCTGTGATCCCCATGGAATCGGTTGATATAGAAATTGGGATATGTATGGACCGATCCGATCACCATCAGTTACTCCTCTGAAGATCGTATCTCTACTTATAGGTACTGCCGAACTTCCGGTTACATTTGGAAAGGGATGAGGAAAGTCACTATAATTCGCGGATAAATCAGTAACTGCATCGCCAATAGTAGTATCTGCACCAAATTGTCCAAATGGTACATCTCTGCATAAAGCCATCCAATACAACTCTGCTATTTCCCCTGCTGCTTCCGCACTATTAATTCTGGGGGCTTTTCTTATACCAATGTCTTGAGAATCAGGTCCTTCTAGATCAAACATAAGTCCGGCTTGTGGACTCGTAAGTTGTCTACCTAATCCGAGTGTAAGATCTTCAAAGTCATCTGGATCTCCAGATTCCATCGCATCAACGAGCTTTCTGTAATCTGCGTTTATTACCTCGCCTGCATCTCGATTATCTTTCGGATGATGCGTAAATCCCTTTGTAAAATTTGCGATAAAATTTCTGTGTCCATCTTTATCTTTGTATTCATTCTCCTCACCATTATCTTGATGATTATTTTCGAAACCTCGATCTCTTGCTATTTTTGCAGCTTTAACACGTGTCTCATACGCATCGTCATGGCGTCCCATGCGTAGTTTATCCACAATATAAGATAAAAAGTTTTCCCTTCTAGGAGACTTAATAATAATAATGTCTTTATTAAGAACTATAAATACCAAATTCCGTTACAAAGATAGATATTCGGTAGATAGGCAAAACTGTACCGAAATCGCATAAATAGATGATTTCTAAATTATAATCATACGACATGGAAATATTGTTATTATGTTGCTTCACATGTAAGCAACTTTCAGACAAATTCATTCAAGTTCAGAGGCAGCCTAGAAATTACCGTTTACAGTGTTTTGAGTAAACAATATTATCTCTTTAACTGCGACTGATTCAAGAGGTATTTCATCCGAAGTTCAGAAAGTTATATCAGTAACTGAACCACATTCATGCTCTTAAGTTAGCTGCGTCCCTTTACTAGTTTTATTTCACTGTGATAATGTATTTGACATTGGATAATCTCTTGTCGCCTGGAACGCCGTCCACAAACTCAATAACAGTTTCCTTGAACTGAAGTTCATGCGTTCCTTCAGGCAACGGACGGACAAATAAAAAATGCCCTGCAATCATGACGGGAAATGTTCCGGGCTCAAGATCATAAAGGTTTTTTTCTGGATATGATAACGTAGTCTTAAACGGCTTTACATACAGACCTTCTCTATCACCCGGATTATTTGTATTTATTACCTCAACCCCATCAACGCTTGCAGATAGCTAAGCCGTTGGAAGTACCCACACAGCACAATCCAATAACTCTTGATCATTTTTGTACCCTTCATTCATTCCGCATCCGCTACCGACGATTTGCACAAGAAGAGCTTTTCCTTTTGGAACAGTACATTCCCTGATTTCGGGTTGAGAATTATTATCAGTATCTTTACCATCTGCTAGAAACCAAACCGGACCATTATTCTGGTTTAATGAGCATTTTTCAGGCGAATAGTTCTCCCTTGGATGAAAAAGACTTGCATTATTCTCGCCACCTTTTATATCTTGAATCGACAGATGCCAGTTCCACCAATCTCGTGTCCATTCAGCAAATATTTCATTGTATGGTTTATCCTGGTGTAAAAATTAGTTCTTGGTTGAGAGCAAAAGAATTATTAAAAAAATTATTTCCATTCGCATATATTACTATAAAAAGTGCAAGACAAAATACTACAGAGAAGCCCTTACCGGGTTAGATCCTCGAAATCCTGTTAATTTATTTGTTTTTGCGGTTCTATTTTTTAGCGGGGTACTACTGTCACTAGCGGGGTACTACTGTCACTAGCGGGGTACTAGTGACAGTAGTAATTGTTCTAATCTATACCTATTATCACTACTAAGATTGAGGAAACGACGTTGAGATATTGTACTACCAAATGAAATACGATATCAAAATATTTATACAACTCTTATACCTTACTACAATAGGATAGATGATTTTAACTTCAATTCGACTACTGGTAAATTCTCTTGGTCTATGCCATTCTACTATGATGTTCAGAGACTAGAGAAGAATCCGATATTTGTTCATGAAGAGATCAAGTTGCCAAAGGCTCTTTTTGGTAGTAGTATATTTAACGCAACAGTTAATGGACAGCCGATCTCTGGTAGAACTCTTGCGATTGATCCATTTACATCTCCAGATGCTGTAATTTTGCACTATTTAATTAACAAGAACGATGTCATCAAAATTGCCAATGAATGGCAACAACAAAAGGGCTCGGCAACTACCACAGGAAGTATGAGTAATTCAACTGCCTCTCCTCTCCCAGTGTCACTCGAATCAAGAGGAGGTGTCTCCAATAATAATAAGAATGCGAGCGGAATAATGGAATTTGCACTTACAACCACGCCACCAGAGACCCCGGCTGCTGTAGAGGGTGGTGGTACTGTCGGTGGTTCGTCCTCTGAGGGGCAATGAATACTTCAGCCAAATTCAATTTTACTGACGCATTCTCAGGAGGGGACCCAAATGCAAATGTAATGTACGATATCTCAGTACTTGATGGTAATGGTAAACAAATCTTTGAAAAGAAGGGATTGACTGCAAAGGATTCTCAAGATACACAAAACATCAAGTTTCCTGCTGCAGGAACTTATCAATTGGTTTTAACCATCAAAGGCATCCAACAAACTCCAAGTGATCAGAAATCGGAGGCTCCTCCTGTTGATAATACAAGAAACGGTATAGCACGGGGAACTGTAGTTATATCGGGGCAAATAAATGGTCCGAATCAAACGGCAAGCGTACCACCTGTATCACAACAACCACCAACAACAACAACCTCCAACAATAGTCAATTGGCAGAGCAGCCTCAACAGGGAAACCAAACGGCAAGCGTACCACCAGCACTAGAACAACCAACAACAACAACGTCCAACAATAGTACAACAGAACCCCAACAAGAACAGCAAAATCCATTTGAGCAATTAGGTCAAGCGATTTCGAACATGTTTGGTGGAGGAAAATGAAGGCAAAGAATATTAAAATCCTTCAATTAAAGCTAATGATACATTTCATATGAGTTCCAATAATGAAGGCCCTCTTTATAGTTCAGGAAACTTTGAGATAATTATGAATCATGTACTCCATAATCTATGTACACTTGATAAGGGGGATAGGGCAGTTGGTACACCTGCACAATGGCAAGACTTGGAACAATTATCAAATGAGTTAAAAGCCTATTCTGATAAGAGGAACATTTTATATTTAGCTGATTATATATTAAAGGATGAAAGGGGACTAATTGAATGTAATAAATCGACCCTTAGAGTGAGGCTAACCCAGATAGGCAGGGATCTTTGTGCTCAATGGTTGAGGGAATAATAGTTTGTTATCAATTCGACAACGTAAAATGCTGCAAGGTAACCTCTAGGGATCTAACACCCAAACTAGCATTCTTATTATGTAAAGGAAAATTTATATCACATATCATGCTTAAAAAAGCAGGGCTCTTGCTCATTCCTGTTAATAACCTCTCTGCACTAGATTGGTATAAGATTTAAAGGTATATTGTTGTCGCTGAACATGACATGACACTAGAAGAAAATAGCATTCATTTTGTTCATGTCATAATCTCACTTGCTATACTATTATTTGCTGCAAAACTATTTGCAGAATTATTTCACAGACTTAAACTACCGGTGGTACTAGGTGAACTCCTGGCCGGAATAATAGTTGGTCCTTTTGCCATTGGAGGGTTACTTTTCTTTAACAATGAACCGCTAGTAGAACTAGACGATACTGTTCGTACCATTGGAGAGATATCTGCCATTGTCATATTATTTGTAGCAGGACTTGAAATCACTCCTAGAGAGTTCCTTAGAGGAGGAGCTGCTTCTTTCACGGTAGGATCAATTGGAGTTATTATTCCGTTTTTTGTGGGATTCGCAGTATTAACATTATTCGGATTGGAGGCACTGGAATCTATGCTAGTAGCCACAGCACTTACAGCAACAAGTATTGCAATATCTGTTCAAGTATTG
>JAATVR010000123.1 GCA_014523665.1 Nitrososphaerales archaeon TH526 | reverse complement strand
TTGTAACAACTCGATGCAATGTGCTGGGCTTTCTTTTTCCAAGACTCTCGCTAACGGCAGTGAAACTGCCCCTGGTATGTGTTCTTTAACATATTCCTCTTCCTTTCGCACATCGACGACTCTTACGTTCCTCTTTTTTATCAGGATAGACAGGGTTTTAACATCACAGACAGTATCGGGAGTTAAATGGTACTCAGATTCTAGACCACTCCCTCTGCCTGACAGTGTTTTGTCCTGTTTTTGGCTATCCATGGACAAAGCCTCTTTTGACGTCATATCAAACTAAGCGGCACATTCACCTCTAGCCGTTTTTGCCGTAAATCTAACATCACTTCCGTAATCCTGGTATGATTCAGGTTGCTGATCTACTGGTGGAAGCTGCACAACAGCAGCCAAGGCCATCTTGATGTCTTCTATGTCATGGACAGAGCCGATCGCTTCGCCTCTCAAAACTTTGTCTATCCATTGGCGGAGTGTTTCTCCTTCGCCACGCTCCCTCCTATAGATTTCTATTATTTTGAGGACTGTATCAATCACCCGCTTTGCAGGAACACGCATTATAACGCGCCCTAATTCTCCACTTTCGCCTGATGAGCCGCCAAACATCATTGTATAGGTTGGGGCCATTACAGTGCCTATTCTCGAAGCACCACCAAAGAAGCCGATAGTTGCTATCTCGTGCTGTCCACATGAGTTTGGACATCCACTAATTTTGATGGTACTATCAAGAAGCATATCATCGGTATCTAGACCTAATTCCAGGAATTTGTATTGGATCTCTTTGGCCAAACGATGTGAGTTCGTTATGGCTAAATTGCAAGAAGTGGTGCCAGAACAACCGACTGCTGACGTAATGGTTAAAGCCCCAGGGTTTGACAAGCCCACTGATGCCAATCGGTTGTAAAATTCAGGTAAATCAGTGCTGTTAACGTATCTGATTGCGAAATTCTGCTGTGGTGTATTTCTTGCCGCACCTTCCATCGATAGCTCACGGATAGTCCCAGCCAATACCCGCAACTGGTTGGCAGTCACGTCACCGGCACCGAGTGTGACAAATACCGTGTAATATCCAGCCTGTTTCTGAGCGATCACATTGGAGTGCACCCATCTGTCATAAGCATTGGTGACAGACGAAGCTAGTTCACTATACATTCGTAATTTAGTCCCATTACGATTTCCCTTAGGCAAGTATTGATCGTCTTCTTCGGCAGCTAGATTGAACATCCCTTCTGTGCTATATGCAGTTGTCATCATGACTATAGATCTTTCTTTGAGCACCATCTTTTGGAATTTTTCCCATCCCATTTCATTCACCAGATACCGCATTCTATTCCTAGCCATATTTTCTCTGTTCCCATTTCTATCAAAGAGTCTAATGACTGCCATACACGTGGCCAAGAGCCTTTCTTCCGATGTGAACTCTTCTAACAAATGACCTATAAAGGAGGCAGCACCTAAACCTCCTCCAAGGTAGATTCTAAAGCCTCTTGAGCCATCTTTTGTCATCGGAACAAGGCCGATATCAGCAATTCTAACCAGTCCATGCTTCGCGCAGCACGCAAAGTTGATTTTAAATTTCCTGGGTAGATTTTGACACATAGGATTACGTAGGAAGAAGCGCGCTATGGCCTTCGAATAAGGAGTAGAATCAAATTCCTCATCTGGACAGACCCCTGCAAGGTGGCTACACATCACATTCCTAACGGTGTTACCACAAGCCTCTCGACTCGTCAGGCCAACCTCAACTAATCCTCTCATTACCTCACTAACATCTTCGAGCTGAACCCAATGTAGCTGAATATTTTGCCTGGTAGATACGTGTGCTGACCCGATCGAAAATGCTTCCGACAACGACGCTAGTTTTTCTAATTGCACTGGGAGAATTTCACCGCCAGGAACTTTTATTCTCACCATACTGTAATCCATTTGGAGGCGCGAACCGTATGCACCGTGTTGTAATCGAAATCTGCGAAAATCGTCTTGTGACAGTTTACCTGTCCTGAATAACTTTACCCTCTCAGCAAAAATATTAGTTTCCTCCTCTCTTCCCCAGTGAGGATTGCGACGGGGTTTAGGCAGATGTTTTTGATGCGAATGACTGGCATCCTTTCTCGTTTTCAATATATCTTACCTGCACGCAAAAACCATATATTGTTTGTGGAAAGGAAGTGAGAATGAAATGAATTGGCCGTTATGCGGCAAAAATCGACCGCTATCCTGCATGCATAAGATCCCCGATGCTGAAGATCAGTTTTGAAGCCTGTAAAAGGATTCTTGTACTGTTCTAGTCGAAACAAAAAACGTTTAACATTTCAATAAAATACTCTTACACTTATATTTCAAACATATTCTGATATGATGAAGAGGTTATGGGAAAGCTAAATTTTCCTAAAGAATTAAAGTATATTATTATAGCCGTGGTAATAGTAGGTCTTGTTTGGGTAGCAATAAGACTATCCTTCGGCGTGATAAACCCATTTTATGTTGTAGCTAGTGAAAGCATGGTACCGAGACTGAATGTAGGAGACTTTGTGGTTGTGAGCCACAACATCCCTTTTGACGAATTGAATAAAGGTGATATTATAGTCTTTAAAGAACCAGTACCTGATGGTGAAGAAGCTGACGCTATCGTTCATCGAGTTAACGAGATCTTGACTGATCCAGAAGACAACCTCGTAATTGTTACGAAAGGCGACGCTAATTCGGGATCTATCCCGGGCATAGACTTTCCCATCTACGAGTCAAATTATGTAGGAAAGGTAGTAGTGGACATTCCAAAACTAGGCTTGGTAACCAAAGCGATAAGCCCACCAGTTAACTATATCATAATAGCCATAATACTTGTGATCCTTTTCTTTTTATTTAAAAAAGGTAAAGACAAGACACAGTGATTACGACAGTATACCATGGAAATAGGTGTCATGGGCTTGCTCAAATGTCCTGACATTGATAAGTTCAATGACATCAGTTCAGTCACCTCCTACCCGGCAGAATGGAGATGATGACGTTTCTTCAAAGTCCCTACGCTTGTATTCTGCAAAGGATAGGCGTAGTTGAAATATAAATATTGAACGTTAACATATTCCAGATCGAATTGGACAGCATCAGGTGCAGCTGTAGATGTATTAAATGCAAAGACACTCAATTGAAGAGTTTTACTTTTAGAGCCTCTGATGGCCATGATGATACCCATCACACATGTTTATCATGTGGAATTCACTTCGACCATCTTGATGGTGAGACGTACATTAATTGCAAACTATGCACACCACGTTGAATATTACTTCGTTCTAAACCCATCTGTAAGCTTCTTGTGGTAGATTGAATTACAAATCCTGTCGGTAGACTCGGGCGTAATTTCCCTAACTTTCTTAATTCTTTTTTTGTCATAGACGGTGGAAAGAAACCTGAAACAAATTGGACAAACCTCTTCCAACAGTCAAACACCTTTTGAAGCCTTTTTCATAATCGGTACTGTGATTGAAGAACGACTCTGACTACGGGAAGCACCAATAAATGGCATAGGGAATTCAGGAAGATTTGATTCAAGGAACCTTCCGTTTCTAAACTCGAAGGTTTTCCCGTCATAGGTACACTTGATCATGGAGATGTCTTCAATATTTCCTACTTTTTCAATTGATTTGTAATATTCTACAAGTTTCCGAGGCTCATATACAGTTTGTCCTTTTCTCACATACCGCTTTTTCTTCATAAACTTGAATGCAAATATCGTGTATCTACGTTTGTAATAACCAAACATGTTCTGGATCAAGATACACCTTCTAATCTGATCTTGAGGTATATAGAGAGCGTCACCTGTTCCTGACTTCGCTTCTATAGACAGCAAAACAGACCTTTTGTTGTTAACCGCAACTATGTCAGGAAGACCAGCACTAGATCCTCCGAGCCTCCTCGCACACCAGTCTCCAAGATTGAGACGCTGCACTAAGGAATGCTCGTAACTATATCCTCTACTTCTCCGAAAGCTGCTCAATCTGAATCAACAACCTATCCTCACATAAAATCGTGCCAAGCATACTCTTGTCAGTATCAAATCGGAAGAAACCAGATTGTCTGTAATATACTTTATCATCACCATGTCTGGACATATTCTCGAGTTTATATTGGTATGTTAGCAGAAGAAAGTTGTCAGGTCAGAACTTGTAGGCTATGTTTGAACACACGAACTTTATTTTCCCAGAATCTCTAATCTTCTGAATTTTATTCCGAATATTGAACCAGCATGTACCTGATTTTCCCATATGCATTGAAAGTACCTGACCACCATAATCCTAGGTGGAACAATAGGCGACAAAATCGGAACCAAACGAAAAGATCGTTCTAAGACACTACAGAAATCTAATTACCTTTTTGCTGAGAGAATTTTGCAAGTTCATGGGTCTCAGTGGAGGGCATCTGAATCCTGCGATCCACATTCTCATGACTGTATGAGATAAGGCCAGCCCTCGAACTATATTTAACACTTATAAGTAATCCTGTGCTAATTCGACGACCATTACCGACTTGGACCTTAAAGCCATCACTTCTGACGAGATGTACAAGATTGAGGAGAACGCTGAAGCAAATTTTGGTGTCCGTAGAATGTATATGATGGAAAATGCGGGACACGGGCTTGCCGACTTTATTAAATTTAAGATGGATGAGATGAATACAAAGATCCTTGACAAGAGGAGAATCGTTGCTGTATGTGGTGGGGGTAACAATGGCGGTGACGCCATGGTTTGTATGAGACATCTTTCCTACTACCCTGAAGCGAAATATACAGTATTGCTATTAGTTGACCCCCGCGATCTTCGAACTGAGGAAGCAAGAGCAAATTGGACTATTATTAAGAGATTAAAGTCTATAGAATCACTTTGGAGTGATCAAATGGACCAAATCAAAGAAAGGATCCTTGATTCTGACGTATTAATAGATGGCATTCTAGGAACCGGAGTAAGCGGCAGTATAAGGGAACCTCATTCATCTGCGATAGACTATATCAATAAGTCTGGAGCGTACATTTTCTCTGTAGATATCCCTTCAGGACTTGATCCCAATACCGGTCTAGTCCATGATAAGTGCGTAAGAGCTAATGCAACTGTCACATTTCACAGAATTAAGACGGGATTACTGAATAGTGAGAAATATTCGGGTCAGATTCATCTTGAACACATCGGGATTCCAAGAGAGGCTGAAACGGGAATATTGGTGAATGAAGCGTGACTGATGGAATATATCAATTCAAGGTCGGGAATATGGCTAATTTTACTTATATCATCGCAGATATCCAGACTCACCTTGCTGTTATTGTAGACCCATCATGGGATCTCCAGGAGATTTTCCATTTACTCACCGAAAAAAAGTTGAAGGCAAAGCATATCATAAACACCCACTCACATTTTGATCATGTATTTGGAAATGATGAAGTCGCAAAAGTGACCGGAGCAAGTATCATTCAACACTCCAATTCTAAGCTTCACAAGGATATGGCCGTAGTAGAAAACGATGTAATATCGTTCGGGTCTGTTAATGTTCGCGTTCTACACACTCCTGGCCATTCTGAAGACAGCATCTGCCTCATTATCGATAAAGAGGCAGTATTCACCGGAGACACTCTCTTTGTCGGGGGTGTAGGAAGAATAGATCTTCCAGGGGGAAATCCAAAAGACATGTATCTTAGTTTGTATAGAAAGGTATCTGCTTTGGAGGACCAACTCACCGTTTATCCTGGTCATGACTATGGTTCTTCTCCAGTTTCAACGATTGGAAAAGAAAAACAGCTGAATCTTGCGTTACAAGCTAAATCAGAAAGTGAATTTCTAGCTTTCATGGGCCTGGGTTGAAGGCAATTTGCAATATGATGGGTTAGATTTTCCAGACCTCAGATCCATCAACCAAGATCAATCCTTTAAAGTACCTTTATCAGCGAATAATCCTTTATTTGCGCTAGTAATATCCTATACTAACACGAGTCTCATACCTGGAATTACAGCAGCTGGACAGAATAAAGCTCTAATAAAATATACACCTCCTGCTGACGCAGAATTCTTGAATTATGGTCATTGTGAATGTTTGGATGCAATCCCCGTTACTCCAGATGGGATGCCTACGCCGGCGATTATAACAAAGACTGCATTGGATCTGTCGAATATACCATTTCTCGTACTTAATGCAGGATCGGTAATTAGTCCTCAAGCTCCGTATGTCTCATTCGACATGAACCCTGGGAACGACATACGAACAGGAAATGCCGTAGATGAAAGTTGCGTCAAGAAGGGCCTAAGGTATGGAGAGGCATTTGGCCGAGAACTGGCCAAGCTTAGTAAAACGATTATTATCGGTGAAAGTATTCCAGGAGGAACGACTACTGCTCTTGGTGTTCTTGTTGCGCTGGGGATCGATGCTTGGTCTAAGGTAAGCAGTAGTCTCACGAAGAATCCTCACACTCTAAAGAACATGGTAGTAAAGGAAGGGATGGCTAAAGCAGGTATTCTCCTTGGGAGTTTCGAAAATGATCCTGTAAAAGCAATAGCCGCCGTCGGAGATCCAATGATCCCAGTTGTGGCTGGGCTTGCGTGTGGCATCAGTAGTTCAGGAAGTAATGTTATGCTAGCTGGAGGGACGCAGATGACAGCTATTGTTGCGGTAATAAGTGCATTGAAGAGATCGTTAGGAAATATTTGCATTGGAACTACTTGCTATGTTGCAAATGATCCTCATTCAGACATTCAGGGCATCGCTGATGGAATTTCCTCCGATTTTCCGATTTATGCTGTGGATCTTCATCTTGAAGATTCCGAAAGGCCAGGCCTCAAAGCATTTGCGAACGGTTTCGTGAAGGATGGAGCTGGAGCTGGTGGAGTTTCTATTCTTGCAATACTAAAGAGAAGAGGATCACTCACGGGTATTTCGATATTAAGATCCATAGAAGAAGAATATGATAAGCTCATCCAAAAGTAATATAGGAGATGACCAAAATAGAAAGCATCCTTTCAACTCTGAAGGCAATGTGGGGATCGGCATTATATATTGAATTTTAATGGGTTAATATAGATCATGTCTGGAAAAACCTCAAGACGCGACAGGCCGTCTGCTCGCGTCACTGGAAAAGAGCTTACAGAGGTAGAAGAAATAACAGTAATGTTGGACGTTCTCGTAGAAGAACTACAACGAAGGGGCATTATTGATAAGAAAGAATTCAATAGATTGGTGGCGATGCGTCTGCACGAAATTTCCAAAGCTAGGGCTTTTGAAGAATTGGACGAGGAATTATGAGTTGCAATATTGGTACCATTTCCACGAAGTAGGCGTTCTTGTAATCATAAAGTAGCGCCGGGAGAGGGATTCGAACCCTCGTGACCCCAAGAGATCACAAGCTGGCTGGATATTTTGCAATTTCCAGGCTTGCGCCCTACCAGGCTAGGCGACCCCGGCCTGACTTAGGTAACCAA
>JAATVR010000831.1 GCA_014523665.1 Nitrososphaerales archaeon TH526 | reverse complement strand
AATTTGCTCTCTCTGAAGCGTTAAGAGATATTATCAGACAAGAGCAGGATCATGAAATAGATCTGAAAGATGCTCTCGGTTTACGATGATAATAAACAAACCAACATTCAGCCTGTTGGTATGAGGGGTTTCTTTTTTTCTGCTGCTTACCGCAACATTGGATGAGGTTTTTTATACTGTCAAAGCCGTTAACGACTGAATCCAGTAAACAAATTGTAATACTGTGGATTAAAAGCTGCGAGAATCTTTTGTATTCCTCACCAGGGTTCCCTTAAACATCAAATTTAATAATCCTAGAGATCTTGGAAATCCTTGAAAGTATTGTTCATGACGCAACACCTTTAGTATGAACAAACACCCCCTGAATTTGCGTATGTTTCAATATACTATGCATCTTGTATCGCCCTTATCGAAATAAACTCGTAGTTTTATGTACCTGGTTCGGTAGCTCCTACCAAATTGCTTTTATCAAATACCAGTTTCTTGTATTCTTCTATCTTTCCATCTTCTATGATAACTTCTGCTCTAAAATGTATATGATTTAGATTCATGGTGATATTATCACTAAGCTCCCAATGTTTGATTGCTTTCAATACTCCCATGCACCTCAAGGCCGCCTACCTAATTTACATATCAAACGCTTTTTATAGAATATTGTGTATCATATTGTAACTTCAAACATAGGGTATGGTGACTGCTGAATCTGGTTTGGATTACACCTGAATTCTAGTTGCCTGATTAAAGATGACCGCTGGTTTATCATGCGTTATTATATTATTCTGGCTTTTCGTAATCTTTCCATAAATCCAGTTTTCGCACGCTGCACCCATGGCATCGTTATATGTCGATACTTATTAATCGGTATATTGAGTTTCTATAGTGTAGTGTTATTTGTTATATTCTTTATACTTCCATGAAGAATTACCCAGATTCCATCGATTTACATTATGGCAATATTAATTCCAGTCCGTTGAAGAATACTCGCAATTGAAGTAGGAGTACTGTACTGTGGCTGCCTATCACGAAATTATGTGATGGGATAGTAAGTAAATTAATTCATGTTGGAAATCTCGCTGCTGCAAACAAACTTATGGAATATGCTATTGTAACATCACCAAATGTCGAAATTTTCAACTCCAGAAGACTTGCTCAATTCACAGGTAGAAGAATTTAATAAAGGAAATATCAGCTTCTTGATGACGCTTTATGAAAAAGCCTCTTGCTTTGCCTCTGAGCCAGGACATGTAGTTAATGATCTGGAAGGTATACGCAAAACCCTACAAGATTTTATTGGTATGAGAGCTAAGTTAGAAGCCAAAACAAAAAGGGTAATTCAGGCAAGCGATCTATCGCTTCTTATAACAGAATGGTCGATCACTGCAAATGACCCTGATGGTAAACCAGTTAATATCAATGGCAGAGGTACGATAGTTCTACGTCGGCAGTCGGATGGCACTTGGCTTATGGTCATAGAAAATCCCTGGGGAACAAATTGATAACTTGTACATTTCGAATATTAAATGACAGATTTTGGTAACAACATAGTTCAGTGCTACTATCTAGACCCTTTCTAACACTTTAGCTAAGTCATTTCGACTTTCTAGGATATTAGACCAACATGATAGAGAATTTCTGATTTCCCTCTTCTCAGGCATTTTATCGGGGACATTTAATATTGTAAAATCTGTCGGTAGAATTTGATCTATTACATTCCATTCAAGCGGCATAGAAATGGTAGCGGAAGCGGTAGGCCTCGCAGAAAAAACTGATGCCAATGTCTTACCTTTCGCATTTTGGTTGTGATCAAAGAAAATTTTTCCTCGTCTTTTAGACGTATCCCAATCCATTGTAATCATGTCAGGTTGTTTGCTAACCAAGATTCTACCGATGATTTCAGCAAAACTTCTAGTTTGATCATAACTGTAACCTGCAGAAATAGGCACTAGGATATGGATTCCAGTTTTACCTGAAGTTTTGGCAAATGATTTGATTCTTAATTTATCAAAAATTTCAGATCTTAAAAGCTGAGCTACATCCACAGTCTTCAGGAATGCTTCAGGGTTGTACTCTGGTTCCTGGCGATGATCAGTTTCTAATCCAGAGTAAATATAGGGATCTAGATCAAAGACAACAAAATCTGGGTGATTGATGCCGCAATATTTTTCATCCAACGCATCAGAATCCTTCAAACAAGCCTCATAATCAATAACTCTGCTATACCAGGGGTGTATTTCTATGCATCCAAGATTTGCTAGCCAGAGTAACGTTTCTTTATTATTGCAGATCAAGTAGTTAGTAAATCTTTTTGCAGATTCGGAATAAATCTTGACTAAATCTACAAATTCAGGTTTTTTCATATTCCAATTTTTTTGATAAAAATGTTTGCCGATAATTCCGTCAGGGTACCTGCTCAAGGACAAAGGCCTATCTTTTAGAAAAGGAAGTAAATAATCACCTATTTTATCATAGTAGTCGATCAGGTCTCCTTTGGTCAATGCGCGGTGATATCGACCCTTCGGCCAAAATACTTTATCTAGATTAGAAAAGCTATTACCTCTTCTTTTCGAAATCACTGGAGAAGAGGAGGTAGGTGATACTAACTCTGAGGGTACTTGTGAAGGGGATGATGATACCGATGCTGATGCTGGCGATGATACTGGCAGATCCTTTGAAATTTGCGGTCTAATATTCGATAGCTCCTCTACATGTTTTGTTTTTTCAAGCGTACATTCCTCAGACTTCTTGTCCTCCCTGATCCTTAAAAAAATGGGAGCCCTCATAATCTTATCCTTTGTCCATCCATCAAACTTAACTTCAATTACTAGCATTGGACGTACCCATACCGGGTCTCTGTTTGTATACGGTATGTAATCAACTGGAATCTCATCAGTCTTTATTTTTTGTAGCCTGTTGAAAATCCGAACAATCTGTGGGAAGTCAAACCCGCTTCCGGAGTGTCCAACGAATTTGAGTTTTTCTCTTTCATAAACGGCTAGAAGCAAGGATCCAAAATAGCCCTTTCTATTACCTTCTCCTCGAGTATATCCAATGACGACGCAATCCTGAGTCTGGATATTCTTGATCTTTAACCAATCGGTGGTTCTAGCTCCTTGCAAATATTTACTATGTCTATTTTTAGCAATGATGCCTTCGAGCTTGAGTGCTCTGATATTCTCGAAAAGTTCTATGCCATTCCCTTCAAATGATTCCGATATCCTTATCCTTCTGCCACCGTCTTGAATCGGATCAACTACTCTTAAGAGTATCTCTCTCCGTTCAGAGAATTCTATGTTTTCGAGATTCCTACCATCTAGATGTAGAATATCAAAAATGTAGAACGTAGATGGTATTTCTTTGGATAGGTGTCGAATTTCCAAATCGTTATCTACATTCATTCTTCTTTGATGACTTTGAAAGTCGGGATGGCCTTGTTCGTCCAAAACCACTATCTCTCCATCAAGGACAAGTGAATCTTTGCATCTTATAGCCAATGGCGATGATATGATTGAATTAATAATTTCAGGGTATCTGTGACGAATTGATTTGTTAGTTCTAGATCTCAACTCGAGTATGTTTTTGCTTTTGTGGTAAAACATAATAGCTCTTACACCATCCCATTTAATTTCGAAATCCCATTCTCTAGCGTTAAATGGCTTATCAACTGGTGTAGAAAGCATAGGCTTTATCGTATTGGGGAAATCGGATAAGGCGAAGTGTTGCAATTTCATTAAAGCATGATTTGTACTAACCGCATCAACCGCTTTTCCATCGCTTCGCCTATGCCTTTTATGGCTAGAGGTATCACTAATGGGGCTATCTTTTTTAGAATAAGAATTTTTTGTAAGCTGTGATAACACAGAATCCGGAAGAGAAGACGTCAAGTCTACTTCTGAGGCGAATTGATCATCAGACTTTATCAGGAGCCATTGGTTTTCCCGACCAGTTCTTATCAAGGAGAATCTGCCATTCACCTTCTGCCCATGTAGATCAAAAGTAATCTTTCCCTTATCAAACCGTTCAGAAAACTTTTCCTTAGATTTTTCCAATATGTATGTACCCGTGTCCCATACAAGAACAGTACCTGCGCCGTAATTTCCCTCAGGGATAGTGCCTTCGAAGAGAAGATAATCTAATGGGTGGTCTTCGGTAAGAACAGCAAGGCGCTTAATTCTTGGATTAAGGGAGATCCCTTTCGGCACGGCCCAGGATTTAAGGACCCCATTTTCAGTTTCGAGTCTAAAGTCGTAATGCAGTCTTGAAGCATGATGTTTTTGAATAACAAAGTGCCTCCCACTATTTTTACTCGATGCATTATCGGTGCCAATCGGTTCCGGAGTCTCCGAAAAGTTTCGTTTTCTGTTGTATTTTCCAAGCATGCATTAGACCTTATCTTTCGGTATTCATCTAACCATACAAGATATATTATTTTTAGATTCTGACTTAAACTTCTTCCCACCTAAAACATCATCTTTCTCTTTCCGTAGCAGATTTTTACCTGAGGCGCAAGTGACTAAATTGCAAGGTGCGTAAGGGTATGTGAAAGGTTTAGATCAAGAGGAGAGATGGAAAAGATGGTCAGTCATTCTCAAATAGTTAAATTTTTTCTAAGTGAGGCACGACAGCAAGTATGAAAATTTGGGATGCATTAATTTACCGAAATGACATAAGGAAAAGGAAGCAACTCTTCTTTATGACGTGAGATTATGGCTCTCTTCTACAAAGATATCCGGTATCCCTCCCAATGGCATCCATCGGTTCTCCTACCCTACGATGACCTCCACTTGTAACCATATCTGGGTCATCCTGCAACATGATTATAGTGCTGTCGGTCAATGACTACTAAATCATTGTTGGTCTACTAGCACACAAAGATGAATGAATAGGCCACCAAGGGGAACGGAAGAGAAGACAACCGACATACCGGCTGTATTAAGAGTGGATTAAATAATGCAATATTATGGAAGAATGGTTCAACAATCGAGAAAAGAGGTATCAATCAGGAATGAAGCCGATATCGGAGGAAAGGGCAGACCGCAAAACACCATTATCGATAAATGCAGCGTCGGTGATACTTTACCTCTACCATTACTAAGTATCACATGCCAGACAATCTGGATTATTGTTAAATGTAACGTCTATCTAGTCATTCTTTGCGATCAATTCAAGGTCTTTTAAAATTCTATGTAGCATGTCAGACAATGCCCTATGGTAGACCGTTTCAGTCGGATCCTGCCGGCTAGCAAATGACTCAGTAAGTAAGATTTCTAGCTCAAAGTCACGAATAAACATCTCCCTCAAACCGGACCCTTCCTTTTGAAAATCTTCTTCCAATCTTCGACCAAGTTTCATGCCAAGACTATTTAGTCTCGTTTCCCTGTCACTTGACATATGGGAACTCCACTAATGCCTCGTACTATTTAGTGGTTTGCTGATGCAATTAGGCGAGATTTATCTACAGATTTTTGGAACTGCAATTTTCTTGAATAGGGCGAGACAAGACGATAGCTATGCTTTAACTCATCACATTCCGGTCTAGCTAATCTTTGCATACATCAAGATTTCTTTTTTCTTCCCACGAACTGATTCGCAGTCGTTTCTAAATTGTATATTATGACTTCAGATCACCTTCCTGTCTTTCAGTTCTTGTTATTGCAGTAGAAACCTTCAGTCCCATGATCGGAATGAAAATGAAATATGAATCATACATTCGAGTTATCCCTCATTGACAACCGCTTCCAATCTAATTCCAGATTAAAGTCTGAATTTCCTTCTTCAATGTCAAGTATTTTGATTGATCCTTGTTGATCCTTGTGTGTGAAGTGTATTCTCTCGTTTGAAGCATCACGCAGCCAACTCTTCCCACTCGACTAAGATTTCCACCGGAGGAGGTATAACAAACTAGTGTCATGCCTGTATCTGATTACGTGTAATACTCAAAACGAGTAAATCCTTAGATAGATCGATTATTCTTCTGGTCGGCTTTTAGGAAGTCTTGACCAGATTATTTCTCTATCTCGTTCTTATCTTTGATCTTTTAATCTTTTCTTGTAAAAGCATGACACCTTGAATCAGTGTTTCTGGACGAGGAGGACAGCCAGGGACATATACATCAACTGGGATGATTCCATCGACGCCAGGAAGTACGTTATATGAGTCGATGTATAGGCCGCCGGTAATTGCACACGCCCCCATCGCTACTACATATTTAGGTTCAGGCATCTGGTCATATACCATCCGTAGCCTCGGTGCCATTTTTCTTGTCACAGTCCCCTGTACCACTACTAGATCACATTGTCTTAGGGAACCAAATGCTTCAATTATTCCAAACCTCTCTGCATCATATCTGGGTCCAGAGACGGCACCAAATTCTACGCTACAGCAAGCGGTCTCAAGATGAACGGGCCACAAAGACCATACTCTTCCCCAATTTATCGCGTATCCAAGAGGCTTATCTAATGCCTTAACCAAAACATCTCCGACCTTGCTAACCATGACATTAAAGTTCGTTTGATTAAGTAACTCAGTCTTCAATCCTGTTTACAACCTCTAGTGATACCAATAATTCTTCAATGACATCAAATATAATACTTCAGAGCTGATCATATTGAACATGAGTAACCAGAACACAAATAGTCACATAAGGAGGCTTATGGATGGTTGGAGCCCCTTGCTGGTATGATTTGAAGGAACTATAACCAATAGTAGGATTCCTCCTAGAGCATCCAGTATGATCAAAAATGTATAAACGATACCTAATT
>JAATVR010000830.1 GCA_014523665.1 Nitrososphaerales archaeon TH526 | reverse complement strand
CTGTTAACCTTATCTGGATAGCTAAGTGTAAATGCCTGAGCTATATGTCCTCCCAAAGAATATCCCATAACATCTGCTTTTGGTATTTTCAGAGCATCAAGCAAACCGGCTGTATCGTTTGCTAGTTGCTGATAAGTATATGGTTTGGTACCAGCGGTTGTATTTCCAATTCCACGTTGATCAAACGCAATTACAGTGTGATTTGAAGAAATACCCGTTAGAAACGACGGATCCCAGGCATCCATACTATCAGAAGCGCCATTGAAAAGTAAAATAGGGTCACCTTTACCAAACATCTTGTATGCAACATCAATATCTCCTACATGGACTTTTTCTAATGGGATATCCTGTGTATTTACCAAGCCCGTAACATTATTGGTGGAGTTTGCTTGGGTAGCATTTGTTTGACCGTTTACTGTATTAGTAAAACCGTTGATCATAGTTGTACTTGAGAAAACTATAGTAGAAATGAATACTATAATGAAAATATAGCCTTTTCTTATCTTACTATTACTATTCATAACCAAATTCACTCAAGGAAGTATATAAAGAGTGTGAAGTCTTGTAAGAAGATTATCTTGGCCAAATTATCACTCTCTATAACCAATAATTAAAGATAGAGGATCGCGGGTTCCTACTTTAGGGATTTGAACTTTACAAAGCAAAGAGCGGAGGGTATCGAAGATGCCCGCTAAATCAGGGTCTATCTTGGCTCGATATTCTATGCTATCCATAAAATCCTTAACGTTTCTTTGTTGCTCATCTTGCATCTGTCGTCGTCTCTGGCCTTCTTTGAAAACTGCTTTACTCTCTGCAGTGCCCAGTAAACCGTTTTTATCCAATTTGCCAGATTGCTTCAATTTTCTCTTATTATTCATTTTTCGTTCATCCGTTTTTCAAAGATGCTTCTTATGCATAATAGTTATTTATGAATCATTCAATGCCAGAACATGCCGCTCGTTTGTATGTTTGTCTACTTACGTATCTACTTACTAGCATGCACTAGCGATAAGTCATGAATATAATAAGGATACCCATTATACTTACTCGTCGTCAAACCAAATCAAGACAAATATGGTAAGCATACCGTACAACAGTAGCAGCAGCCCCACCGTTTCGTCATTAACCCCTAACGAGTGTTGCTGGTACCTGATGGACATCACCCTTAACCTTCGTTCTAGCAATATCCGCTAACCGTTATCTGCTTCCTTACCTCCCTCTTGCTCTAACCATAACCTGCGTTGTTGCTCAGTCGGTATTCCTCCAAAATGCGCAAACCATCAAAAGTGCCATTTAACAAATCATTGAATGTCATAACACTGATTCGAGTACCATCTGAAACGACTACAGTGTACCCTCTGCTAGACCTATATCTGCTATTTTCTGAAGATTAGACTTTGTGTATTTGATAGATTAACCTGTATCTGTCCCTTCAACACGATCAACCTCTCTCACTTGCTTTCCAAAATCCAGGTTTTTTATGACATAGTGAGGCCTAGGGTCATAAGGTATCACCTTATACATCTAGGCTTCGATCGATCGAACCTTGGTGACCCATTTGGGTCTAATGTAACTGGCGGAATCACTTAACATATCCAAGTTATATCGGGGTGCAAAGAAACTCGAACTGCCGCAGCACCTTAAAGTGCTGATTCTCCTGTCTTGTTTGATCTTATATCCACTGCAATAGGAACATCTACCACAAATATCTTTCCAATAATATCACTAGTACGTAGTTTGTCTACAATCTTGTGAAGCAGGCTATCAACTTGGTCATCTCTAACGACAACTTCGATCTTTGTTCTCGGATTGTATTCAGGTGTATACCTCATTGTACCGGTCTGCAGACCGACTTCTTCCGATATTGAACTTCCTCTGCCGTGGATCCTGTAATGACTCATTCCTCCAACTTGTGACTCCTTAAGAATGTCATTTACATCATTCAGCGCGTGATCTGGAACAAATATTTGTATTTCCTTCATGGCATTTTCGACTCCAGCTTAAACGGGTATCATGATATAATAAATACTTAATGTAAGCCAGTGAACTTATGACCACAGAATTATGCTACGGAACTCATGATAGAATGATCTCTTAGTATGAGTGAATAGCACCGCCTTCTTTAGTGGCATTCCATTCCCCCTTGATTCATCCTCTACAAGTCGCTGATCACTCTAGGGGAGTTACAGCAGTTAGTATTGAGCGTTTGGATTCATGCGTATGATCTTGTAGACCCGTATGAACTCGTCTGTGTGCTGCACAAACGGATCAGTCTTGTTACCATTTACAGTATTCCCCTGAGTACTCTTCTGTACCCCTCTGGGTGGTCGCTGGATAGGTTATGCATATGCTTCACCTTCTTGATGTCCTCCTCTGGTTTTATGCCAACGATTTTATACATAGCGGCCAAGTGCTTTCGTCTTTGGCTTTGGATTTAACTCCAATGCCTAAGGGTTACGGTCGATTGATCCTTGGGTGCTGAGAGCCCTGACCTTCGATCAAGGTGGTCACGTTTTACCTCTTATTGTAGTAACGTAGTATTCTACCAGCTGAGACTCTAATTCATTTAAGTAGATTTGAACCTCAGATTTTGGAAGCACACTTTGTGATATTATATTACTTTCGAATACATCTGTTTCAGTGTCGTTGTGTGCTAGTTCCGCAAGAATATCTAGGACATTTCTCAGTCCCTGACTCATTGACATATCAGTTATGATCATCCATTAGTTAAAAGAAATGGTCACACTATTTTATTATAGAATATATCACACCCTTTTTATCGAATGCTCTATCCATACACCTAAGTTAACCAAAGAGGATAGGCGATTTAGAGATCTGGAGAATAGCACTTTTGGTCGTCTATCCTCTAACAATGAATCGAAAAGAAAATGGACCACAGGAGCCAAACAGAAGTAATCGAAGGTCATAAAAAAATAATGTAGTCAATGCCAGAACATAAGCGATAGTTTGAAACTATCAAACAGGATCATCAAACGATGTTGCTTCCTTATCCAAAGTACCTTCGCCCTTCTCTACTGCAGTCCTTAATGAAGTGATTAACTTATTGAATCTGATGAATAGCAATCTGTCCATTCAGGTATTCCATCAATGCTTCTGTGTGTGCTATTATTGCTTCGTGCCGACGCCTGGGCGAGACTTGCAACGCTACCGACGCGCAGACCCTCGACTTAATTGGCGACAGTCGCAACGACGTCTCCAAAGTCCTTGGTGGGCACTGTCTTGATATTCTTTGACATGGGCTTTTAAGAACACGACCATCTTGTAGTCCCCATTTTACTGGTTTAATGAGTAGGCAAATGCCAGAATTACAATGACATTTTCAACAAATCTAATTAATCATCGTGTTCCCGGTGTGTGACAGCGACACTGACATTCACTGGATCCAGATGCCACGGCGGCCGCACCAGAACATTCAGAATGCTTTTCGTTTCTGCATGCTTGAGATATAACCTCTTCACTCAATGAACTATTTGTAGATGGTATTTTATATAATACTTCTAATCTAAAGTTCCATTCATTCAGGCCAACTATGCCCCCTGATTGCAGGACCTATGTTCTAGACTCATCGTCATCACCACCAGCCGTAGTCTTTATCGTCTCCCACGTCGTAATTATATTATCTATCCTCTCTTCAAACCGTTCCAGATCAACTTTTAGTCCGAAAATCGAGTACGTAATAAAGGTCCCAGGTCCAGTATTTGGCGGTAACTCCCGAAGGTGTTTGCTTACTTTCCATTGGTGATGCTTTAGAGTAGACACATGGTGTCTAATCTCCATAGTTAGCATTTCCAACACCAGAGGAGCATAGTAACGGATGATTTTTTTGTCTTCAATCTCTTGATGGTTCACCAAATATACGAAGTAGTCTATCTCTGAAAGTTCTTCACGAATCATTTCCAGATTCTTTTCAATCTTTTCACCTTCAGGTTTCAACTGATCCGGTTCCAACTTCCTATCTTTAGAAAATGGATTTATACTAAAGTAATATTGTCTGCGCCTTTGATCCGTCGCAACTATTCTATCCATAAGATCCCTGCCAATCTTGATTTGCTCTGATTTTCTGGTTCGACTATATCCGAACCAAAATATGAGCGCAGAAGCAATTAGAGCGGCAATCGCTGCTATGTCGCCTATACTGAGTTCGGGCTTGACCACAAAGCCAAATAGTTCGATAGCCATATTGAGGTATCCTAGCCTACCCTCCCGATTCAGTTGAGGGAGGAATAAACTTGTGGCATTCTGATAGTTCCATATTAAAATTATAAGGTGCAATTGCACACGCTTCTGCAAGGCTTCCTGGAGTGAACATGGAACATTTCCACAGGTAACTTTCATTAATACCATATTCACTTGGATTTGCCGCGCATTGAAATCCTGTGATTGTCGGCTCGAGACGGGTAAAACCTGTATCAAATTCTATAAGGGAAATGTATAAGAGGGCCAAGAAGAGGAGCGCAAAGCCGAATGCGGTAAATCCCCAAGCGATACGTGATGCTCTCTTTTGAATTATAATTAGGATTGCCGATACAGCAAACGGAAAAATGATAGTCACAGATACCAGAACAAGTACAAAAGAGCCTCCCTCGACCGTTTCCAAGGACAAGGCTGAACTAATCGATACGAAGAACACTACGCCAATCATTATTGTTGCGTTGACCTGAATCAGTGTACTAGCGTCAAGGCTTCCATCTTTGAGTTTAGATATGATTCCGAGTCCGTTTTCATTGCTTTCAGGTTCTTTGTCAGAATCCAAATGGAGTAATACATAGATGCTTCTGTAGTTTTTGTATGATGGGTGGAATGATAACCTGTGTTAAATCTTATTTATCTTCTTCAAAAAATATCTAATCCCAGAACTGCAAAGACAGCCTGAATGCATCATCTCCCTCTCCTTTTAGTATTATAGTATTTTTGAACCAGTCCGCATTCATTATTTCGAGATCGCCATTTGAAAAATAAGCAATGTTGCAGGAATCCAAATCATAAGCGCCATGTAACAGACTTTGTTAAGAAATATCCCACTGCAAAGGGAAGGGTGCCGCAAACAATCATTCTAGTCGACCCAAATGATTGGTCTGTTGCATTAGAGAATCCATCTTTGAATACAACAGGATGCTGCCAGGTCTGCAGCATTGCCGAGGATATAGCACGGGCTGAAAAGGGGATAGGAACAACAGGTCTAGGACAAGTTTGCTCTTGTCAGTGGAAGATTCGATATTAACAAGTGTGATTGAGTCAATGCCATAAGATTAACAACCATCTGAAACTATCGAAGTAATGGATATCTATCCATCCAAAGGATGTATTCTAGCCTCCTGAAGCAGCGAATACCCGTCATTTCCAGGTAGCAGATTGTTTCAGAACAAGGTTGTGAACTTAGTTCACTGTACTGGTGCCGTTCTATATAAGGAATTGGTAACCAGATTACATTTTTAAGGTAGAACTCTGGAGGATATCGTTTATATTGTTGAATCCAGTGTTGACCAAATTGGCTGAACCTTAAGCCACAACAAAGATCGGTCTTAAGGCCAGGAATAATACTGGTAGGATTTTTCCGTAAAGGTCGAGTATCTGAAAACTGGTACACTCGATAAGCATATTTTGATGAAGCAATATCATTCGTAGTAAGTACTAACGATACCCGATAGAAGGATCAACATCATGACTCAATGTGTTAGGATCGTCATTTTCCGCACTGGTTAAAATTTGCTTCCTTGTTGCCAATTAGAGAATCAATATCAGTCCGATATGTATTCGAGTAACAGATGAAAGAAGAGCTAATTAGCCTCCCGAAAATGGAATTGCCTTCTCAAAGAGCGATATATATATTAATCGATAACTTAATAATAAGTAGTCATTATAAAAAGTTACTGATGTATTATGAATAAGAAAGTATCTTTAGGAATAATTACGATTCTGGCCACAGCGGCAATTCTGACAGTTCCGTCGTCGGTGCTTCAGGTATCGTACGCACAGACGAATCAGGATTTGGAGAGCAGCATCCTGGACGTGCATAACAGCAACCGCTCTGCCGTTGGAGTTCAGCCGCTCACGTGGAGCAACAGTCTCGCCGACGGTGCCCAGACTTGGGCCCAGCAAATCGCTACGACAGGCAAGTGGATTCACGACCCCGTGCACACAGGGCCAGATTGTACCGGTCCATGCTACGGTGAGAACATTGCAGGCTTTTTCACGAGTGTATCCGAACCAACCGGGGGACAGTCTAAATGGGCCGCCGAAAAGTCTAGTTATGACGGCGGCCCATGCGGCGACCCCCCGGTGTATAGACCATCATCATGCGGCTCGGCGAGCGGTCATTACACTCAGATGGTCTGGCAGAACACACGCGAGATCGGTTGTGGGACCGCGCCCCCCGGAGCTGGTGGTCTTCCTTACAGCATATTGGTGTGTCGCTACGACCCTCCGGGCAACTATCCGGGGCAGCTGCCGTATGGTGCAGCGGCTCCACCTGTTGACCAAGGTGCAGCTCCACCTGTTGACCAAGGTGCAGCTCCACCTG
>JAATVR010000829.1 GCA_014523665.1 Nitrososphaerales archaeon TH526 | reverse complement strand
TTTTGGGATTTTCAGAGTATCCATCAAACCAGCCGTATCATTAGCAAGTAGCTGCATAGAATATTGGTTTTGAACCAGTTGTTGAATTTCCAATTCCACGTTGATCAAACACAATCACTGTATGATTTGAAGAAATACCAGTTAGAAAGAAGGATCCCAGGCACCCATCTAATCAGAAGCGCCATTGAAAAGTAAAATAGGGTAACCTTTACCAAACATTTTGTACGCAATATCAATATCTCCAACACGGACTTTTTCTAATGGGATATCTTGCATATTTATTGAATTCGTAGTACTGGAATTCGTTTGGTCTGGATCTGTTTAACCATACACTACTTTAGTAATGTCAAAATAACCACAATTACTAATTGATAGGCTTGAGATAACAAGCGTGGATATGACAGCAATAAGGACTAGATGATCTTTCCTAACGAGTCTGTGACTTGACACGAACCCTATTCAACTCTGCGAAGTATTTAAGGTAGATCTGATCCTAGACAAAAGAAGTTGTCTAATCTGAATAAATCATCATAAATGCAGCAGCGTTATGGGTCATATTGCAGTACTCTGGATTTCTGGCCGCTTACGATATGACATTCTGGATGTGTAACTGCAATCTGTTGAGTTATTATTCCGCCCATAGAATATCCAAAGGCATCTGCTTTTGGTATTTTCAGAGCATCCATTAAAACAGCCGTATCATTGGCAAGTAGCTGAATAGTATATGCTTTGGAGCCAATTGTAGTATTTCCAATTCCACGACTATCAAATACAATTACTATGTGATTTGAAGAAATACCCGTTAGAAAGGACGGATCCCAGGCATCCTTACCATCAGAAGTGCCATTGAAAAGTAAAATAGGATAACCTTTACCAAACATTTTGTACGCAATATCAATATCTTCAACACGGACTTTTTCTAATGGAATATCCACACGGTGTGAAGTATTTAAAGTGATCCTGATACGTGATACGGACCATATGCTACAGTCGATTCGCACCACTCGCAATTTAGGATTATCCAATTTTTCCTCTCTCTTTTATTATCGGAGAATTCCATTTGAGAACTAACATTACACTGGGCCCAAGGGTATCCGTGCTGTTACCGGTTCTTAAAACAGGTCCCAACATCTAAAGAGTTGAAGTTGAACTTAAACATTTTGACATCGAGTGCGGCGAAAAGCTGACACGGATAGTATTTTCATTCACAGTTTTTACACTATCCCTAATGAATAACTTATAGTCGGACCTATCAAATACTTTATCATATGGTATTATGCGCGCGCTATTTTCTTAAATATGAGCATACCAAAGGGTCTCTGGAATGGTTTTGGGAGAAAAACTCTTTGAAGAGAAGGGAAACATAACAGGGGTCAAAATAACAAAGGTTAACCCAGTGGAAGGTGTAACGACAGAGATTAGTTTCACATCAGAAATTAGGGGAGAAGGCAGGTTTCCAAACAGCAACAATCTTGCCTCTGGCATAATGACGAAATATCCACATGGCATAATTGACGCCACGTGGCAGACCAGAACCTGGTAACTTGCCACGTCTACTCTGTCTTATGGTTTGAAGAGTACTAATTTTAAGTTTATTTCGTCTTCAGTCTATATAGTAACAAAAATGATTCTCAGTCCACGACAAAAAAACTTGAACTTGAAGCAGTAGCAGACGGTTGTGATAGCTTAATTTGGTTTCTTATTCGCCTAGGTTATAAGCCCTTTGATCATGTTAAAGAATTCAAGCTCATTCATATTTTTCTTTCCTCCAGCCCAAGATTCTACATCTATACCTCCCAAATATCTAAGATGAGGGTTTGGATTCGAAGAAGCATCCAGGATAATATCTGCTACTAATTCTGCATCAGATGCATTCTTTGCTAGTTCACTCGCACTAGCCATTATTTTTTGCATCAGCTCAGAGTATGGCGATGCCGGGTCTTTTGTCAGATCAGAACAAGAAATCCAAATAAAAGAAATTATCAGACAAAATATGGACCACATCAAAACGTTTCAGGAGGTTAAGGCAGGAGATTTATCAAAAGAAGAAATTAGTGAACTTGTGAATACAGTAAAAAAAGAAATATCGCAACGTAAAAACTCCGATGGCTGAAAACAATAATATTTTTCAAACCATCTTCGCATCATGGAAATCAAATAGACAAGAGAGGCTATAGGTCGACCGCAGGCATTTGAAGAGTTCCGCTGAGCACTTAAAAATAATGGCGACCTCAGCGTCACTACGTACTGTACTGAGAATCTTACCAAGTATAGGATTCACACGGATGATTTTAATGTCGTGTTCGCAGATAACGGTCCTTTTGGAGTCGTGAAAGGTGGGCCTTCTAAGATGGTAGCTGACGAATTTTATATACTGACCGAACCGCTTGCAACTGGTAATCATACCGTTCATTTTAGATCAAGCTTGATCTGTAGCGATCCTGGCTGTGCAGAACCTAATTTCGCTCAAGACATCAAATACAATATAATAGCAGAATAGGTGGACGTCATTGGAATCTCCACTATCTTTTAGTCCGCAGTAATAGGCTTAATTGAAGGAATGCATCTAATACATCCGAAAATGAGGTTTTCTCTTTATCATAATCTAGGTTATCAGCGAGCTACTGCGATAATCACCCTTCTAAAGTTAAAATAAATCATATAAGGTCAGTATTGTCACTGCTTTAAGATAAATTTAAGGAGAGGGGTGATGCTGAAGATGAAAACCCTCAGCTAATGATATTCTTACCCCTCTTCCTCTGTGCAATTCTTTGCGGTATGGTACCTGGTGCAGACAGCAGGTAAGGTCTAGTCGGCCACAGAGCCATTAAAAGGGAGACTATGTAGACACGGCTAGACCCTTGTATCCAAAGGTAGCGATTCAGCTGATTTCTTTTGGAAAGCAGCAGTATTATAGTAGTGTCGGATATTCTTGACCTTTTCTGCAACCTACCAAAGGAAGGATAGGTAAGGGTGTAAAGGTAAATGGATGCCGGCAACACAATGAAATCCCTTACTAGTGTCTCCCTTTCATACAATTTATTATCGTAAGTCTTGATGTATTTAGCGTGTGTTGAAATGAGGCTATCCTGCTTGTATAGTGAATAAAGGTAATTAGTTCTTGAACTTGATTTACAACTTGAATGTAACCACTCCAAGCATTTCGAAGTAACCTTTTTCTAATCTGTTCTGATAGCTAAGACTTCTATTTTGTACTAAATTTAGAGAGATAGAAAGAAATCTACCATCCACCAATCAAATATTATATCACCTATCACCGGAAATCACAAATCTTTTATCCTAGAATGGTGACAGTTGAGTATTACATCGGGCGTTAGAAGAATGTGAACAATGCTAGAAACGATAATCCAGAGCCAAGGAATGGGACTGTCCATAGTGGAAAGTCAAAGCCAGCTCACATAAAATCGACCTCATCATTGTCCTCTCAGTCCCAAAAGCAGAAGAAGATCCTAGTTATCGATGATAATCCAGATATTGTGTTTACCTTACAAGTTGGACTAGAAAGTGACCCAACTATGCAGGTTTTTGGTTATGATAATCCAGTTACTGCTTTAGTAGAATTTAAGCCTAAATTTTACGATTTATTACTAATTGACGTTAACATGCCTTTACTAGATGGCTTTCAATTAGCCCAGAATTTAGTACGGAGAGACCCCAATGTCAGGGTTTGTTTTATGACTTCTGGGGATATAAATATGCAGGCAGCTAGAGAAGTCCATCCTCTCAAAAGTATAGGATGTTTTATCAAGAAGCCAATTACTGCAGAACAGCTGTTAAAGCGTATTAGAGCAGAGTTGGAGTAAATACAAACTAGGTTCACGCATCAACTTTTCCGAATATTTATACGATCTAAATCATGTAGATTTTGAAGAATACATTAAAGAATGTTATGGAGAACAGGCTTTGATCGATATGGATCTTCGTTAAGCTATGTCCTAGCTTGTTCAGTAGCAGGATCTGCTTTAGCCCCACCACGCTTCCATAATGTATCATTCCTGCATATGTCGTAGAATTCACACATCTCTTTTATCTCACAGGTGTCATTCTCTTTTATCAATGACTTACATTAAGTATTTATTAAATATCATGCTACCGCTTACTTCCAAGTCGAAAATGCCATGAAGGAGATACAAATATTTGTTCCAGATCAAGCGCTGAAGGATGTAAACGACATTCTTAAGGAGTCACAAGTTGGAGGAATGAGTCATTACAGGATCCACGGTAGAGGAAGTTCAAAATCGGAAGAAGTAGCAGTAGGTTTGGGCACAATGAGGTATACTCCTGAA
>JAATVR010000828.1 GCA_014523665.1 Nitrososphaerales archaeon TH526 | reverse complement strand
ATTATCTGACAAAGCATCTTTTGTTTTAGGTCACACGTTGTTAGTTGACGGAGGATTAGTCAGTCGATGAAGAGATCTAAAGGGACCATTTTTTGATAGAATATCAAACATCTTAGACAATATTCCATTAAGATAGATCTCACGATTTATTACAGCTTTCATATCCGGTACAGACTTGACAGCTTAGCTGAAGATATTCATTCCGGGCAAATTCCATCCCTGATAAAGATAGAGTGTTTCCCAATGATCAAGAAGTGATAAGATGGATGAAAAAGTGTTATGAACCCTACACAGATTGGTTTAGGATTCAATTTTGTAGCAACTAGCAGCTAGAACTATTTGAAGCATCTTGTTCAACTAGCCTATGTCCGAAGAATTTTTTTCTAAGGTTAGGATAGATATAGAAGAGCAAGAGAGCGCTTTGGACGTTCGCTACACGCACTGATGTTTCGCAGAATGACAAGCGTATTCTCTATTACTATAGATGATCCAGCATTTCTATAAAATATCAGCCAAGTACTCCAAGAAAAGTTTTGAAGTTGTAGGACATCTGGAAGATAGTAACGAACTAAGCTTCGAGATACGACATGGGAGGCTTGTTATGACACCAGAAGCTATCAAAGAGTTAAAGAATGACATTCGTTAGCTAATTGACATCTTCTTTCTAATGGTTTTATAGGTAGTCTTCCTAAGAATAAAAGAAGATGTACCTACCGCGGTTATTGATAGTCACCATATTTGGAGGAGGTTTTCATTCATTATTCGACAAAATAACCTCTTCTTCTTTGACTTCTAGGTTGAGAATGTTGTTGTCTGTGTCGCTTTCTTGAAGTCCTGACTGACACTCAGCCAAGACTGGTTTTTGCAATTCCGCCTTTTTGGTCTCCAATTCCTTGATATTCAGTTGTAATTCATCTTCTCTATTTTTTAATTCTATATTTGGGTCGCAGAATTGTTGTTAAATTCGAACTGTGTTGCTTAATTCAGCTCTCCACGAATTTAATTCAACTTTGACTCTATCATATTCTAACCTAATCCTGGGAAGGTGTCCTTTGCTATCTTAATTTTTGTCCTTATGATATAACTATATCCTTATCTCCAAGCATATGTCATCGCCTTATGAACAACAAGACAACAACAAGCGACCCTATTGCAGATCTCAAGGAAAAGCGAAGGCTGCTTGGGCCTTGGGTTCTTATAACGACATAGCAACGTTCCTTTCTCCCATGTCCGCTCACTTAGTACGTGCTTCCGGTGTTAGTCGTGGTGAGAATGTGCTCGACGTAGCGTGTGGTACTGGCATTACAGCCATCACTGCGTGCGGAGCGGGGGGGGAAGGTAATTGGGATAGATCTCACACCTGAACTTTTGAAACGCGCGAAGGAAGAAGCAGCCCTTGCCGGTGTAACGGAAGGGTGCTGATAATTCATTTGACATAGTGTTATCAAGTCTAGGACATATGTTTACTCCTCGTCCAGAGGTTGCTGCAAAAGAGCTGATCAGAGTCACAAAGGAAGGGGGCCTTCCCTTTGAGCGAGGTGCCGTATACTTCCCCATTTTGGCAATTGTTTAGTACAAAATATGGTCCCCTGATACGTGCTATCCAAGCACTTGGAGGACAAGGTAGCAAGGTCGAGGCACTAAAACATGACTTTATACAAGCCCTTACACCTTACATGCATGAGAACTTGATAAAACAAGACTACCTGCTCACACTGGCGCTGAAGGCGTAAGGTGATTCCTTAATTAGATAGCTTGTACGTAGTTATCTGGCTTGCCAAGATAGATTAGTCGTTGTTAGTGGAACAGAAGGCAAGAAGGTTAGAAGCAAAAAATCATAGGTCATGTAAGTGGGGCGATAATATTACATGCGAATGTCGTTGCCACCCTGTAAATCGACGATAGAGATAAGACGTTACTAGTTAGGAAGTATCAAACTTTCCCTGACGGCTGCTTTGATGCATTCAGATTATCTTTGAGGCAAGGCATTACATAGGAAGTTAATAATACTTTCTTATTTTCAATATTCGCTTAACTCCAAGTCATTAATTTAGGTCGCGGTAGCGGTAAAGAAAAGTAGGAAGACTAAGCCATCAGTTCATTCGACTAGAATATCACTATCTAATATTATAATATGAGAGGAAAAAGGTCACTTCCACTTGAATTGTAAAAATCGTGCCATTATGACTAATCTGTATTTCTTTGGCCGCTATCGGTGGTTTACTCATCAACCCCCTTTCTTGGAGAAATCTATTTAAAAGAAGGAAAAAGGTTTAGTGTACTTCCATCCTTCTAAAGTAGGAGTTTATCTCTATCTCTAGCCAATCACTTAGCCCTTTATTCAAATTTTTAGACAGTACTCACAAATTCAAAGACTTGAGAGGAGGCCAGAGTGGAACCGGTAACGAACAAACTTTGATCGTGTGGACAACCTCTGGTATGAGTCTGTCTGACATAGTAACGAATCTGCAAGAATTCTCTTCAGGATTGCCGTATAGCTAGCTGTGACAGCTTGCTAATGTACATTAGCTTAAATGGATGTAAGTTAGTTAGTTTAGTTAGGATCAGATATACTGCAAAGACTTGAGAAGTGGGCAGGTAGTGCATCTCAATGAGCGAGAGCCCGCTGGACTTCTATAACTACAGATGTTTGTTATCGCTGATGCTGCTTTATCGATGGTTTGAATATGTATCGATAGCTAACACAGAACTCACCCCACTCCTCTCCACAATAGTTGCACCTAGATTCCATGTAAGTTAAGCTGTTACGGGTGTGATACTTTGGGATAATTGTTATATTATCCGGTAAACTGATACTATACTCATCAGTCCTTATAGCTGGATTACAGTAGTGTTTATTCAATAGTATGAAATCACTAACCAAATACAATCCTATCACTAGGATCGAGAAGAATTTATCTATTTAACCGTTTTATAAGATGATAACGCACCAATCTTATGCATCTCACTTTCCTGAATGATTGCAGTGCATTGCATCAGGGTGCACTCTGATTCTGCCCAGGTATTTTATTTTAGTTCCTTGGTTTTTTGATAAAGGGACTATGGTGAAAGGTCGTTTTCCATCAGATTAAACTTATATGAATGCAAGACTTGAATCCATAATTGATGAGCCAATATATCATTCATGGTTCTGGAACTACCCAACAAGAACTCGTACGCAGATAATAATTTAAGGACTAATTATATCCCTTCAAGTTTTTATTCATGCAAGTTTGAATAAATAATGAGTAAGATGACTTGATCAATGAGGTCATAATTCTACTTATGTTATGTCTAGCTATGGCTGCTGCTATAATTTTAGCTGATAAAGGTTCGAACTATACTCGAATCCCTATGACCTTTGCCCAGCCCTCTGGAAACATTACGTCACCACTTAATAAGACTCAGGAGTGGATAAGTCAAAAAGATGCTGTGAAAATCCTTTTTACGTATACACCGGAAAGACCAATCATTGACACCTTTACTAAGTTAGAATTCAGAGTTATCAACTTAACTAGTAATGAAAATCTCAAAGACTTTGATGCTAGGGTCGTAGTAACTAATGGCCAAAGATTATTCAAATTCGAAAACATAACTGTACCTGATGGAAATTTTTCAGTTGAATATATCTTTCCTGATGATGGTACTCACCAGGTTTTAACTAGGGTAGACAAGGAGTCAGCCGTTCGGGTTTTGGCGTCTTTTAATGTGTTTGTTCCACATCAGGCTCCACCCAGCATTCTAAATCCCTTTCCTATCCCTCCTGGAAGCGAACTGGGTGAGAATCCTGGTGTATTATTGAGCATTATACTAGCGATCATGTTGCCCGCGGCTGGAGTACTTGGTCTAATAATTATTTTCAAGATGGGAAAAACCAAAATGAAGAGAAGCTAGAGTTCCAATTTGAAATTGGAGTATAGTATTGTATGCTAGGAGAGACAGAGAGATTTGTTTTAGTGTTAGAAAACCATGACATAGAGCCACTGAGTTTGAAAAGTAAGATCACGTATGGCCGGCCAGCCAATAATGTAGTAAGAGAAACTCGCCCAAACATCATACTCAAGATATTTATGAGATGTAATAATAAAATATTGTGATCATAATGTGGTGTTAATTACTTTTGTTTTTCCGATGATATTCTATGTCAGTATTATTATAGGGTCAGTTATCCTTATTGACATTGACTATGATTTTTTCTCTGAGGCACATGCAGTTGATAAGTCGTTCACAATTACGATACCAAGAGGAGCAGCGAATCCAGAAGTAGACATAACGAAGCTCGGTCCTAGACAGTGGTATGTTCCAAACCAAATCACAGTAACTGAAAATGATACTATTACTTGGGTAAACGACGATACTGAGGGGCACACCGTTACAAGTGGAAGTGGAGCTGGTCTTGAGAGCCTCCTGACCAACAGAAAAGGCACGGAAAATGGACTTTTTGATAGCGGACTATTTGGACCCGGGGAAAACTGGACGTTGCGATTTGAAAAATCAGGAAGATATTCATATTTTTGTACAGTCCATCCATGGATGGAAGGCTTAGTGATAGTCCAAGCACAGATTGAAAATATACCAGACTATCCTGTTGATGCTGAAGGCAAGAAGCAGGCAGTATTTCCGGTCCATACACTCACAAACGATGATAAGTATGATATTGATATGGCGTGGACTCCAAGAGTTCTTTTAACCGGCGAAGAGGTCTCTTTCATACTAGATTTCTCTGATCCTTTGACAAATAAAAGACATCACCTACTGCCATATGAGTTTACAATTCTACAAAATGAAAAAGAACTCGTAAGAACGTCTGGCTTATCTGAAGTAGGTTCAGATACTCAACACTACATATTTTCAGAACCTGGCCCTATTAATATGAGAGTCGAAAATGTAGGAAATGACAATTATTCTTTTACTGAATTTTCTAGTACAGTGTATGAAAATCCAAAGCTAACTGCAGCTGATGTGGAAAGGATATCATCGCACCAGCCAACAAGTGCGAATTTACCGACAAATCCCTTTAAGGTAAATACACTAACACTCATAACTATCATCTATGTAGTCATAATAGGAATACCTGCTGCTACTGCAACAGTTTATATCTTGTATAGAAAAGGAAAAATTTAGAATTTATGCCTCCCATAACGAGGAAAGGCAGAGAACTTTTATTTGTTGAGACTAAAGAGAATTGGTGCATTGCAACTGTCAAACATAATAATAGCAAATGGAGAATCTGAACAGACTAAAGATCATACTCTTACTGAGGCGAGTCAAACCAGCGTAATGTACATAACAGTGGCCTAAAAATGTAATAATTATGAAGGTAGCAGAGTTCATACTATGCTATTCTTGGTCGAGATGCTTAGTACTTATCTTCATTCATAGTAAACAACTTTTTATGGGCAGCTCCATTCAAATGGAATATGCTTACTTGATCTCCCTTTCTCTTTTCCATGAGAATTTGACAAGACTTGACTACCTCCTCACACTGGCGATGAAGACCTAGGATGAATCCTTGATCAGATAGCTTGTACGTAGTTATCGGGCTTGCCATGATTAGATCCGTTGTTGTCACCTGAATAGAAGGCAGAAAATGAAGAAATCATACTAAACTATTTATCAATACGGACCAAGTATAACGCCCATCTGACGTCTTCAACACTGGCTTCATAAGTGACATAAAAGATCGAATAGGCCGGACCCAAACCACTGATATACATCCGAAATGGGACCTAAAATTACGTCAAATTTGGTTCACAAACCATTTGCCCCATATGGTATAAGGGGCCAGTTAAATAGGAATGTCACTAGTGATACGGCCAATGATGATCCGGTGTTGCATTGATGATGTCATCAACTGAGCGATTATCTCTAGCATTTCAAGAAATTAATGTACATATAATGAAACAGAACAGTTGTTTTGGTGCGCGTGGGCTTGAATCAGAATCAAAGAAGCCGATTTAAGTTATTGTCCAGACCATCTACAATGATATTGATTTTCAATTTCATGTATGTTTCTCTTTTTCAGTACACAAGGCTGGAAAAAAAAGTACCAGCCCGTATACTGACAGCAACGACTTGGGGGATGAAATTTTTGTTATCCATGACCAGTTGTTCAAGCATAATGGCAAATTTTACATGCTCGCAAGTCATCCAGAGGATAAGTCTTGGAATGAGTATGTTAATAGTTCAATCAGGTACATCTGTAGGCTAGATGACTTTCCTTACTTAGAGCTTTCAGAAGTCGACTACCATCATTACACTTTACGGGACAAGATAAAGAGATTTCGCGGTAAAGCCGTTGGTGAAGCTTCAGGTTTGGGAATAGAAGAGCGAGGTCACCGTGTAAGGCTAGATAGCGAATTAGAGGACGTAGGGTTATTCATCGCTGTAATTTCATATTTGCTTTATGCATCCGGGTGATAATAGGTAGCATGGTGTAACGCTAAGTAGCATCTAAGTAGCATGGTGTAACTCTAATAAACAGGCGGTCCATATTCATTTTGAATGGTTGACCCAAACCGCGTTGGTGGATTTCCTTTTCGTAAAGCACAGGCAGAACAACGAAAGATCGATTTTTCAGAGGTTCAACAACCCTACTCTGAGGAAGAGGTTATGCGAGAAGCCGAGCGTTGTCTTTTATGTGGGACTCCTGTTTGTATAGATGCTTGCCCAGTTCTTTTGGATGTTCGTGGTATGAATGAGGCTGCTGCCAGAGGAGACTTCAAAACATCCTATGAGCGGATCAGAGAAACTAACCCCTTGCTAGGTGTGACTGCCAGATGCTGTCCTCAGTTGCAAGGATTGTGTGAAGATGCTTGCGTTTTGAAGTGGTCAGGACAGCCAATTGGAATCGGTCTCATTAAAGATATATTGCAGACTGGGAAAGAAAAAATCGACAACCTTCCGTATCCATTGAACAAGATACGGGAAAAAAGGTAGCAGTTGTCGGCGCTGGGCCTGCTGGTCTTGCAGGTTCTGCTCTTCTCAGAAGATATGGTCATCAGGTAACGATATACGAAGCATCTACTATGCCAGGGGCACCGCATGGTATGGAGTTCCCGATTATCATCTGCCTAAAGAAGTTTTAATTGATGAAATCAAAAAAATTAAAGAGATGGGGGTCAACATAAGAACCAACACTACTGTAGGAAAAGATGTAACACTCTCAACTTCTAGAGGAAAATGATGCAGTCTTAATTACTACAGGCTCGAAAGACACTATGAATCTAGAGATCCCCGGAGTCGATCTCAAAGGAGTTCTGAGCGGATACCAGTTTCTTGAAAGTGTTTTCTTGGAAGGACTGGAAAGTTACTTGAGTAATCCAAAGTATAGTCTTGGTAACGATATTATTTTAATAGGCGGTGGAGACACATCTCTTGATTGCGCGAGGACTGCGTTAAGGCTTACAAAAGGGAAAGGCAACGTTACCGTATTATGCTTGCAGCCTGAAACCGGATTACATGTTGACCCAATAATGTTTGAAGAAGCAAAAGAAGAAGGGGTGAAGTTCAGGTTCCTTGGGCAGGCAAAGTCTTTTGAAGGTGACAGTAACGGACATGTCGTAGCGACAATAATTGACAGTGTACACATGAGCGCTCCTGATCAGTCAGGAAAGAGGCATCCAGAGGTTATACCAAATAAGGAATTCAAGATGCCAAGTTGTACAGTACTTATAGCTATCGGTAGGGGTCCAAATTCCTTTCTCCAAAAGAAGGTTGGAATCAAGACCGGCAAGCGCAATTCGATTGCAATTGCTGATGACTACAGAACATCTATGAATGGGGTCTTTGCTGCAGGAGACGTAACTAGTGGCGAAACTCTAATTGTAAAGGCAATGGAAAAGGGACGTGAGAGCGCTCAAAGAGTTCACGAATATCTAATGGATTTGGAAGCCAACCACATGTCGTTTTATGAAAAATATTACACAAAAATATCATATGATAGGATGTTGGAAGGCAAGAATGATGTTAGCCCGCCTCCTGATTAAAAAATCAAGGTATTTCTGTTCTTCTTTTCGCAGTACAAGGTCTATTAACTCAATGTTCTAGAAAAGGCGATAGCTGGTGTCCACCTAGATCCATTGCGGCCATTTAATCTTGCAAAATTTTTAGAGCATGGTTATACGGGAGAATACAGGTCTGAGAAAAAATAGCTTCACTCTTCAACCAAAAGTTATCTTTGTCTTTGATGAAGCACAAGAATTTATCCCCTACTCCGTGTTAAATAATATCAAACATATACCCCTTCTTCCGTCCTATTTGTATAAAGCACTACAAATGTTTCAAATGCTTGAGTACTGATCTCAATCTGATAGATGAATCAAATTACTATAAACTTTTTAACTGCATGTCGTGCGGCAACCGCACCAGGAAAAGAGTTTAATTAGTTAGCTAAGATTTTACTCGTCCTATAATCGATTATTCCGGAATTGACTAGGCTATTGAAACATTCAGGACAGAACAATAGAATAGTCTTGGTTGCATCTCTAACGCCTAATAGTCTACCTGAGTTTTGACACCCTTGACGATGACAGCGTAATGTTTTCATTCTTCATATTCCTCGTATTGTAGATTCTCAACTGTGCCAAAGATCTTTTCTAACTCTCCTAACTTTTCTTTAGCTAGACATGTACGGCATTTCTTATTATTATTTACTATGTTGATTTCTCACCTCTCTTCTGTTCGCTGCACAACAGTTTGCAGAGTTGTTTCATAGGCTGAAATTGCCGACGGTGCTGGGCGAACTGCTGGCCGGTGAATATTTGGTGCATTAAATCGTAATCATCTTCTACTGCTTATTCGTAGACCGGCGAATGATTCTGTTTGGATAGTCCTTGTTTTGACTTATTTCGAAGCCCACTTTTCGAAAATCTAGAGTGTCTAGCTTTCTTCACCAATTTTTTGTTACTATCATCAATATTTATTGAACCGTTATTTTCATGACTATTTGAATACCGCAGCATAAGCTCTTTCATCGGATCTGATACAAATGTCGGTCCCTGATCTTGCGGATTCTTAATTATATTTATTTCTGTATGCTTTTTCCCCATTTTTTGTCATCTGTTTTGTGGACACCCTTAGGCAGTTTCAAACCTCTGTGTTAACTGGCTGTCGACAGAAACGAAGCGCATTAATACAATATGTCATTCACAACTAGGAAACAACTTAGTTAATAATGTGCACTACGTTCCTTATTATTCCAAGAAACACTCAAGGTTTAACCGCGGAAGTAGTAGTCACTGCCAAGATAAAGAAAGAAAAAGTATATAATCATTACTGTGGATTGTACTAACCTAAGAGCATTTTGAACTGTGAGAACCAAACCATCCCTCTATTTTAACACTTTCACGGTTATGACTTTTGTTACTGTCTAACTAGTAAAGTTGAGAACGATTTAAAGTAGGGTCTATCTGTTCACTATTCTAAATGGCATTGGAGGAGAGCGGCAATGAATTTCTTCACGTTATCATATCACTAGCCATTTTGCTATTCACTGCAAAGATCTTTGCCGAAATCTTCCATCGGCTTAAGATGCCTGTAGTTTTAGGTGAACTTTTAGCCGGGATAATAATTGGACCTTTTGCCATAGGTGGTTTGATATTTTTTGATGGTGAGCCGCTAGTAGTGCTCGATGAGACCGTACGTAACATAGGACAGATATCTGCCATTGTCATTTTATTTGTAGCAGGACTAGAGATTACACCACGTGAATTCCTGAGGGGAGGGGCTGCTTCTTTTACAGTAGGATCAATTGGTGTTATTGTTCCATTCTTTGTTGGATTTGTTGTACTGACGTTCTTTGGATTGGAGGCATTAGAGTCTATGCTAGTTGCTACAGCACTTACGGCAACAAGTATTGCAATATCTGTTCAAGTATTGACCGAACTTGGAAAGATGCAGACAAAAGAAGCCAGACTGATATTAGGTGCGGCAATAGTAGATGATATTCTGGCTATTGCTGTGCTATCTGTTGTAACTACCATGGTTCAAACTGGTGATACTTCCCCACAAATAATGGATGTTATTTTCCTTATACTTCAAATACTTGGACTCTTTGCAGCTCTATTAATTGGCTCAATAGTGTTGATACCAAGATTACTCCATGTGGAAAAGCTGTGGAAGTCCAAAGGTAGTATAGAAGGAATTGTTACTGCTTCTTTCTTCGGAGCTGCAGGTATAGCTGCGTTCGTTGGTCTATCTCCTATCATTGGAGCATTTGCTGTTGGTATGGCAGTAGCCAGTACACGTCTTATCAAACAAGTCGACGAATATGCCGAAAAATTGTTAATAATTTTTGGTCCACTATTTTTTGCTATTATAGGAGCTCAGGTTGACCTCCGTGGAGTAAATCTAGACGTATTATACCTTTCAGGTATAGTTATAGCCATAGCTGTTGTAACAAAAATTGTTGGATGTGGACTCCCTTCTCTCATATTTCTAAAAGACAAGACTAGGGCATTAAGAGTAGGAATTGGAATGGTATCACGAGGCGAGGTAGGACTTATCGTGGCAGGAGTGGGCGTATCTGCTGGAGTATTGACTTCGGACGTATATACTACGGTTATAATCATGGTTGCTCTCACTACGATAATTACACCAATCTGGCTCAAGAAATCATTCAGAAATGAATTGGTTTCTCAACAATAGAACTATCTGACCGTCGTTTCGGTGACTAATCCTAATACTGGATACAAGTATAGTAGTTCACATAAACTAGAGAGGTATATAGCCTGGTTCAATTGGCACGTAAAGGAAATTATGCCTTATTACAAAGCTGAAGTTATGCGCCTTCATAGCATAACATCAGATGAATATGACAGCCATATATTAGAAGGCGATCGGTCCATATACCTTCCTCAGCCTAATCCAATGTTTGAACCCACTCATTACGATGAAAGAGTAGCTCATGCTTTAGGACTCAATTACCAAGAACTACAGGACAAATTCAAGCAAGGAGAACTAGAACACAAAAGAGCAGGCTGTGACAGTACAGGCCGTGACAACCATTGGCGTGATGAAGACCCAAACGCTGTGTTTTAGACCTATTGGCAAAAATCGAGCTTCAACACACTCAGTACGAAGCTCTAGGAGGGTACATGTTTGTGATTCCAGTACCCTTTTCAAAGTATCACAAAGACATGTTAGCACATTGCAAAGAATTGCTCGAATATCAGAATGGGCACATGGTTATACATCCTCGTTTCAACAAACTAATCACTGCGCTGAGTACAGCAATCGCAGATGAATGGAGTCTAGATAAGAAAGCAATTAGCCATGATGACCTTCTCGATGCATTTCGATTGTTCATCCAGTTTTGGTGGTAGACAAAGAACGAAGTAACCTAGGTAACGATATATAGAAAAAATCACCATCATATTCCTGCGGTTTAACTTGAATATTGGCTGAGAGGGATGACAATAAGAAGAGTGATAGCGCGGAACATGTTGCGCCACCACTGTTAAGGCTAGGTCTTAAACCTAACATCAATCAGTTTTTGCTCTTAATACTAGTAAACGCCTTTGTAGGTGCTATGATTGGTCTAGAACAGACAGTCGTTCCACTCTTAGGAAAAGAGGAATTTGGTCTCGAGTCCAATGTCTTAGTTCTATCTTTCATTGCTAGTTTTGGAATAGTTAAGGCCAT